>JALSPL010000001.1 GCA_026985975.1 Anaerolineae bacterium
GGGCCTGAAGACAGTGCAGGAATGCCGGGTGGGCGACACCTTCACCCTGGCCAAAAATCCTGCGCCCGAGCCCCTGCCCGGCTTCCACCCCATGAAACCCATGGTCTTCGCCGGCATCTACCCCGCGGAGGCCGACGACTACAACCTGCTGCGCGACGCCCTGGAAAAACTGCAACTCAACGACGCCTCCCTCATCTTCGAGCCCGAAACCTCTCAGGCCCTGGGCTTTGGCTTCCGTTGCGGCTTCTTGGGCCTGTTTCACATGGAGATCATCCAGGAGCGATTGGAGCGGGAATACGATCTCGATCTGGTCTTCACCGCGCCTTCGGTGGAATATCAGGTCACCCTCACCGATGGCAGCGAGATCGTCATCGACAGCCCCGCCGACCTGCCCGAACCCAATTTCATCGCCGAAATCCGCGAGCCCTGGGTGCAGATCGACATCATCACCCCCACCGAATACATCGGCACGGTCATGGACCTGGTCATCAACCGCCGCGGCGAATTCAAGGATCAGGAATACCTCGACGCCCGCCGCGTCCAGCTCAGCTATCTCATCCCCCTCACCGAAATTCTGGTGGATTTCTACAACGACCTCAAGGCCCGCACCCGCGGCTACGCCTCGCTGGACTACCACTTCCACGAATATCGCCCGGCCAAGATGGTGAAGCTGGATTTGCTGGTCGCGGGGCAACCGGTGGACGCCCTTTCCGTCATCGTGCACGAAGACCAGGTCTATCCCAAAGGCCAGAAGCTGGTCTCCAAGATGAAGAAAGTCATCCCCCGCCAGCAATTCGATGTCGCCATCCAGGCCGCGGTGGGCAGCCGCATCATCAGTCGGGCCAACGTGAAGGCCCTACGCAAAAACGTGCTGGCCAAATGCTACGGCGGCGATGTCAGCCGCAAGCGCAAACTGCTGGAAAAGCAGAAAAAAGGCAAAAAGCGCATGAAAATGATCGGCTCCGTACAGGTTCCCCAGGAAGCCTTCATGGCCGTCCTGCAACTGGATGACGACAAATAGAATGAACGCAGAAAAAGCCGAAAAATCTGATCTGCGCAGATAAAAATCAAAAAAGTACAAGAACGCTTTGAGGCGGATCTAAAATCCGCCGGTGGTGGCAGCCGTTAGGCGACCATCTTCCACTTTACAAGATGGAGAACGATATGACAACCACGACCACAGCATACACATCCGAAAAAATCATCAAATCTCTGGGATATGACGATCCAATGGACGCCGCCCGGCAGCAGGCCCGCATGATCCTGCTGGGCCGTCGCGCTCGCTACGAAGCGGAAATCCACAAATTGAGCAAAAAATGGGGAACCAGCCTGAAAGAGCTACGCTCCCAGTATGAAACGGTCGGTGAGGAATCATTTCGTCGAGATGATGATTATCTCACCTGGCAATGGTATGAAGACGCTATCAAACACATCGATAAACAACTGGAAGTGCTGGCAGGAAAAACTCAGTTATGACAGCCCCGCGCGCCCCCCGCAATCGCACCATAACCCTCTCGCAGGAAGAAAGGGCGTTTTATCGCGCCAAACTGATGCAACTGGAAGCCCCCGCAGCCTTGACGGAAGTGCTGGATCACACCATTTGTCAGGACGCCTTGACAGTCCTGGATTGGCTGCCCCCAAATTCGATTGACCTGGTTTTCGCTGATCCTCCATACAATCTGTCCAAGACATTCAACAGCCATGCTTTTTCGGCGATGTCGCTAGATGAATACGAATCATGGCTGATGATATGGCTGCCCCAGATTCAGCGCGTGCTTAAACCCACAGGTTCGGTTTACATCTGCGGAGATTGGCGCTCCTCCGCGGCCATCCATCGGGCGCTGGGAAAATTCTTCATTGTGCGCAATCGCATCACCTGGGAACGAGAAAAAGGCCGGGGAGCCAGGAGAAATTGGAAAAACAGCTCCGAGGATATCTGGTTTGCGACAGTTTCTGATGACTATACCTTTCATGTCGATGCTGTTAAATTGATGCGTCGCGTAATTGCACCCTATCGAAACGAAAAAGGCTTGCCAAAAGACTGGAGCGAGACCGCCAACGGCCGTTTTCGTCTGACGCATCCTTCTAATTTGTGGACTGATCTGACTGTTCCCTTCTGGTCCATGCCCGAAAACACCGATCATCCCACCCAAAAACCGGAAAAACTCCTGGCGAAGATCATCCTGGCCAGCAGTAATCCGGGGGACGTGGTGCTCGATCCCTTTCTCGGCTCGGGAACCACATCAGTAACGGCCAAAAAGCTGGGACGCCACTTTATCGGCATCGAAATCGATGAGACCTATTGCTGTCTGACGGAAAAACGTTTGGCCCTGGCCGATGACAATCCCGCGATTCAGGGATATACAGGTGGCGTATTTTGGGAACGCAACACCCTGGCGCACCAGAAAAAATCATCTAAGAAGAAGCTTGCGCTCAAACCACAACCACATCTGTTTGGCGAATTGGAGGAGCAGCAATGAGGAGCGCCATTTTTTACAGCGAAGCGCATCACGATATCGAAACAAAGGTGCGTGACTTCATCAACAGTCATCCAGCATTCCTGTCAGCGCCATCGCTGGAAACTGATTACTGGAAACTGATTACTGCACACTGATTACTGATCCACAGCACACTGAAATGACCACCCTCCGCCGTCTTGTCCCTTACTTCCTCCTCGCCCTGATCCTGTTGGGGGGCTTCGCGCTGCGCACTTACAATGTGGATTGGGCCCAGGGCCAGCTTCCTCACCCGGATGAGCGCTCCACCATCGCCTTCTACGCGCCCACCATCCACTGGCCCGATGACCTCTCCATCCTGCTGGACAAGGAGAAATCGCCCCTCAACCCCTTCATCGACCCCAGCGGACGCCCGCGTTCCTACACCTACGGGCATTTTCCCCTCTATCTGCTGGCGGCATCGGGCAATGCGGTGACCAAGCTGGCCCCGCTGGCGGAAAAACTGGGCGCGCCCGAAAAGTATGTGGACATGATGCGCATCGCCAACGGATCGCCAGGCTTCGCCTGGGTGGGCCGGGTGCTGGTGGCCATTTTCGATACAATCACGCTGCTCTTCCTTTTTCTGCTGGGCAAACGGCTGTGGAATGTGAAGGCGGGCCTGCTGGCCGCGGCCTTCGCCGCCTTCACCGTGCAGCAGATTCAGCTATCGCACTTCTTCGCGGTGGATCCCATCTCCGCCACGTTTGTGGTCATCACCCTCTATTTCGCCATCAAGATGCTGGATACGGGCAAATGGTCGTACACGATTCTGACGGGGATGATGGCGGGGCTGGGCATTGCCTCCAAATTCAGTGCGGCGCCGGTGCTGGCCGCGCCCGTGATTGCGGGCCTGCTGCTGACCTATCGTCAGGCGAAGGACGAAAACGCGACCGCGACGCCCGGCTGGCTGCTGGCGGGCGCGGCGCTGATCGTGGCTGGCGTCACTTTCTTCATTACCTCGCCCTTCGCCATCCTCGACTGGCAGCATTTCTACCAATTCGTCATCAAAGAGCAGGGGGCCATGGCCCGGGGCGAGGCGGATTTCCCCTTCACCCGCCAATATCGCGGCACCACACCCTATCTTTACCAGATCAAGCAGCAGGTTCTGTGGGGCATGGGCATCCTGCTGGGGCTGGTGGGCTGGCTGGGCTTCGGCTGGGCCATCGCGCGGGCGCTGCTGGGCCGGGCGCAAGCGGGCGAGTGGATCATCCTCTCCTGGCTGGTTCCTTATTTTCTGATCACCGGCAGCTTTCTGGCCAAATTCAACCGCTACATGGCCCCGGTGGACCCGCTGCTGAGTTTGCTGGCCGCGGGCATGTTGTGGACGCTGGCAGTTCAAGGTTCAAGGTTCAGAGTTCAAGGTTTAAGGTTCAGAGTTCAAGGTTCAAAGTTTGGGGTTCAGGGAGCTGAGGTGGATGTTCTGAAACAGGATGCTGATAAAGAATCTCCAGAAATCTCGGCGAATCCCGATGAATCTCCTGCCGAATCTCCCAATCCCACTCCTACTCCCACTCCTACTCCCCCCCTCGCCGAACCCATCCCCGCAGCCGCTGCGGTCGCGCCGGAAAAACGGGCCAACCGCTGGTTTTGGGCCATGGGCCTCATCGTGCTCATCCCCACCATCCTCTGGGCCCTGGCCTTTGTCAATGGCGTCTATCGCAGCGAACACCCCTTCATCACCGCATCCAAATGGATGTATGAGAATATCCCCGATGGCAGCGCGATTATCACCGAGCACTGGGAAGAGGGGATGCCGCTGAATCTGCCCATTCCGGGCGGATATCCTGCCGCGCATGGCTGGAAGAATGTGACCATGCCCATGTACGAAGAGGATACGCCGCAGAAGTTCGAGACCATCAAGCAAAACATGCGGGAGGGGGATTATTACGTGCTGGCCACCAAGCGTCTGTACGGGGCGTTGCCGCACCTGCCCCAGCGCTATCCCATGAGCATCAAGTTCTATAAGCTGCTGTTCGAGGGCAAGCTGGGCTATGAGCTGGTCGGCGATTTTCACACCTATCCCAAACTGTTCGGCATCGAAATCCCCGACCAGAGCGCGGACGAGAGCTTCTGGGTGTATGATCATCCCCGCACGCTGATCTTCAAAAAGGTGCGGGATCTGAGCGATGCGGAATGGAATGAGCTGCTGGGCGGGAGCTGGGAAGGCGCCGTTCCCTACTACACCGGCCAGAAGGAAGGCGGCGGGCTGCTGAGCAAGCTGACGCTGGGCCTGCTGGGGGGCAAGGCCACTGCCGGGGCGGAGCCTCCGCCCGAGAAGAATCTGTTGCTGGATCAACCGGTGGACGAGCTGCCCAATGTGGGCCGCATCGCCTGGAACCCGCTGCGGGAGAGCAGCCTGGCCTCGGCCATCATCTGGTGGCTGGCGCTGCTGGCTTTGCAGATTTTGGCCTGGCCCGTGGCCTTTGTCACCTTCGGCGGCTTCCGGGACCGGGGTTATGCCTTTGCGCGGGCGTTGGGACTGATCATCCTGGCCTGGATAAGCTGGTCGCTGGCCTCCTGGCAGGTGATGATCAACAATCTCCTCCCCTATCTGCTGGCGCTCGGCATCCTGGGAGCGATTTCGCTGTGGCTGTGGCGTCGCAACCGGGCGGCCATGACTGCGTTTTGGCGGCAACGCAAGGGCCTCATTTTCACCATCGAGGGCGTTTTCACGGGCGCTTATCTGCTGTTTCTGTTCATCCGCCTGATGAATCCCGACCTGTGGCAGCCGTGGTTCGGCGGCGAGAAGTTCATGGAGTTCGCTTTCTTCAACGCGGTGCTGAAGACGCCTTATTTCCCGCCTTACGACCCCTATTTTGCGGGCGGGATCATGAATTATTACTATTACGGCTATCAGATTCTGGCGGTGTTGACCAAACTGACCGGTCTGAAGCCGACCATCGTCTTCAATCTGGCCATTCCCACTCTCTTCGCCCTGACGGCCACGGGCGTGTTCAGCCTGATTTACACGCTGAGCGCGGGCCTGCGGCGACGGGCGTCAGGCTGGCGCGCAGGGGTGGGCGCGGGCCTGCTGGGCGCGTTCATCGTGGCGGTGATGGGCAATCTGGATGGCGGCCTGGTGATCATCCGCAATCTCGCCCGGGTCAGCCCCAGTCAGTTCACCTCGGGGGTTCCGGGGCTGGAGACCCTGATGCGGGCGGCCGCGGCCATTCTGCCAGCGCTTTCGGGCCAGGCGCATCTGCCCGCCTACAACTATTGGGACATCTCCCGGGTCATTCCCTACACCATCAACGAATTCCCCTTCTGGTCCTATCTTTTCGCGGATTTGCATCCGCACATGATCGGCATTTCGTTCACGGTGCTGTTCCTGGCCCTGGCGTATCAGTTGATCAGTGTGCAGTATTCAGTGTTCAGTGTGCAGTCTGACGCGCTGAAGACTGATCAC
>JALSPL010000002.1 GCA_026985975.1 Anaerolineae bacterium
CGCCGGCGCTTATGTGGGACAAACCATCACCGTAGAGGGGCGCATCACCCGCACCAAAGATATCGGCAGCATCACCTTTCTCAACTTCGGCAAAGATCGGGATGATTTCGTGGCCATCGTGCGGGCAAAGGATTACGATAACTTCCCCGCTGCGCCCGCCCGGCTCTACAAGGGGAAAAAGGTGTGGATCACCGGTGAAATCAGTTTGCATAAAGGCGTTCCGCAGATGACGCTGCATTCTCCCGCTCAGATCGAGGTGTTCGACTGATGAAAAAATGGCTGGGCCGTCTGGCGCTGATCCTCTTCGGCCTGCTGATGGCGGTGGTGATGCTGGAGGCGCTGTTGCGACTGATGCCCGGATTTCTGCCGCCCAACCTGCAACTGGCGCTGCGGGTGCGCGACACCGTGGCCCAGCGCAGTCAGCTTTTTTATGAAGATTCCGACCTGGGACATGTGCTCAAGCCCGGTTTGAATGCCGAAGTGGATATGCTGGGGGAATTCAGCTTCCATGTTCAGACCTCGGATCTGGGATTGGGCGGGCCGGGCTTCCGCGATCAGGATGTGCAAATTCCCGCCTACGCTGTGGCCATCGGCGATTCGTTCACCTATGGTCTGGGGGTGGAGGAGCCCGCAACCTGGGTGGCCCGGCTGCAGGATGATCTGGGGGAGGAAGTCGTAAATCTGGGACAGCCCGGCATCGGGCCGGTGCGTGAAAATCGCATTTATCAGCAATATGGCCGCCGCTTGCAGCCGCAAGTGGTGCTGTGGATGGTGGTGCCCAATGATCTGGAGGACGCCATGGTCTTCAACGGTTTTGGTCGCCCGGGCCAGGAGCCGGATTGGCTGGATCGGGCCTTCGACGCCCTGCGTCCCTGGTCCCGGCTGGCGCTGGTGATCGAATTCAGCCTGGGGCGCGGGCCTTTCGCCTGGGCCGGGGGCTATGAAATCCGCCAGGTGAGAGACCAGGTTTTCTTTTTCCAGCCGGGATTTATTACCAAACAGATCGATCTGGCCGATCCTTACATCGAAAAAGGCTGGTGGATCAGCCGCAACGCGCTGGCTGATGCGGTGGCCGCGGCCCATGATGACGGCAGCCGATTCATCCTGATTCTGGCCCCGCCCCGGGAGCGCGTCTACATCGATCTGCTCACGGATGATCCCCCCCATGCGCCGTTCAACACCGATGCGCTCTTCGCCCGCTACAAGGATCTGGGCGATGAGCTGGGCTTCGAGGTGCTGGATTTGACTGAACCCTTCGTCGAGGCCGCTCAGTCCGGCGAAATCCTCTATTTTTCGCGGGATGGGCACTGGAATGCAGCGGGCCACGCTCTGGCCGCCCGCGAGCTAACGGCTTATCTCTCGAAATAACACATGCCCAAAATAAAAAGCCGCCGGGATGAACTCCGGGCGGCTTGTGGCGAGAAAGATGAATGGGGAGAGGGATGGCGTTCAGGCGGATTCGCCGGTTTCGGAGGCTGGCTCCGGGGCGTCATGCCCGGATTCATCGGCCGCGGGCGGCGTGTGCACGTTTTGCTCCATCTTCTGCACGATGTCGGTCAATTCTTCGTTCACCGAGCGCAGGGCGTTGAGCAGGCCCGTCTTGATGTTTTGGGTCACGGGCGCGGTCTTGAGCTCCTCCGCGGTTTGCGCCGCCTTCTGCGCCACGTTTTTGGTCACCTGAGACTCGCGGGCCTTGACCATGGCCTCGTTGATCTCCTCGATGACGGTCTGGGCGCCGGTGGCGACTTCTTTGCGCACTTCCTGCAGTTGCGGCGACTCCAGCGCGTCCTTGATGAGCTGACTGAAATTACGTCCCAATTTGCTTAACTCCTCGACGAATGGGCTGCTTGTGTTTTTGGGTTGTTCCTGTTGCGTATTGTCCATATTATTGAATCCTCCGGGATGGGTGGATTTGGGAAGATGTTTTCTGTCTGTCTATACGAGATGAAAGGCGTCAGGGTTTCAAAGTGAGCGTCAAATTTCTGGATGGCCTGGGCAAAGCTTTATCTCATGCAAAGTTGCTGCGGCGCTAGCCGTTTTCGTAACGCGTAATGCGTGATGCGTAATGTCCTCACATTTTACGCTTGACGCATTACGTGCCTGCTTACTCGGCCAACGTTGGCGCCAAAACCTTTTTGCAAGCGTCACCAGCATTATTTACGGACAGTTATGAAAATCCGCCGAAATGCGTGGTAAGAAACCTAATGGGCGCAGCGTCTGAGGGGTGTTCGACTGTTCAAACACCTGCGATTCCATTCCATTCCATCTCAATTTTTCCACGGAGGAAATCATGTCACGTAAATCAACTTTGATCATTGGCCTGCTGTTGGTGGGCCTGCTGCTTCTGCCGGTCATCGCCATTGCCGGCAGCGGCGTCACTGGCGGCGACCCCAGTTTTACCAAGACTGACGCCGAAGAAGAAGGCTACTGGTATTCCCGCTACAATCTGGGCAACCTGGTCATGCGCTCGGGCCTGGGCGAAACTTTCATGCCCGAGCCCGCCATGATTCAGAAAATGATTCAGATGGTGGACGCCAATCCCGATGATGGCGATACTGCCGCACCGGCCAAAAATGTGACGCTGATCAAATCCGTCTACGCCAGCGGCGACCCGCACTACGTCACCAAGCTGGACGTCAACGACTTCGCCACCCAGCGCTGGGACCCGGCCACCTTCGACAAGAACGTCACCAGCTCCGCCATGGCCTGGACCATCATCAAAGAAACGGAATGGTCCAAGCAATTCCATGTGGACAGCCATTTCGGCACGCCCGCCGATGATTTCGGCGCCCAGTGGCGGTTCGTGGGCATGGTGATGAACGCCAATTCGCTGATGCAATCGAAATATGCGCTGGAAAAGATGCGCAACGAGCAGGGCCTTTTCGCCAACAGCGATGGCGCCATCGATTGGAACGGCCAGTGGGCCATGCTGGAGGCCCTGAGCGATGTGGGCGGCCTGCTGAAGGCGGACCATGTCCCCAACAGCGCCACCAATCGCTACAAGAATCCGCCCATGGCCGCCATGTTCCTGGGAGCCGCCGACGCCTTCTTCAACACCATTGCCAGCCGCCAGCCCAGCGACACCCGGGAGCTTTCTCTGGCCGTGCAGGGACTCACCTGGTACGCGGCCAGCACGGGCAACGCCGCCAACAAAGCCGCAGCCATCGACCTCATCGGCAAGTTCGGCGACCAGCTTGTGAACGCCAACAAGGATGACGCCACCCGCAAAGCTTTCGCCATCCGTGGCCTCATCGAGGCCTATCGCACCACCGGCAATAACGCCTATCGTGACGCCGCCGCCGAGGTGTTCACCGGTCTGGCCGGCGAATATGACGCCGGGTCGGGCGTCTTCAGCAGCCAGAACGTGTACAGCATCGACAATGTCGCCGCCATCATGGGAGCCATCAACAGCAGCATGATTTTCCTGGGTGACGCCATCGACCAGAATCAGGCGAAAACCATGTTCACAGGTTTCTTCGAGAGCGCCGTCAACATGAGCGGTTTGCAGCAGTCTGTACCGCCCATCCCCGTGGCCAAAGGCAAATTCGAGCAGGATGAGCCGCCCATGTATTACGGCTACCCCGGCATTCCCAAGCCCCCCATGGCGGGCGGCGAGTTCGGCGTCGCCCCGGTGTTCGCCACCGAGGTCAAATGGGATGGCGGCCAGTGGCAGGTGACCAACGCCCGCTTCGATTCCGCCGGCGCCATGCACGCCTCCAACGAGTTTATCTGGTTCCACAATGATGAGGTCAACGGCTTCCCCCGGGTGTCGGGCGCCAGCGGCGGTCCCACCACGCTGCCCACCACCGGCGGCTCCTGGTTCCAGATCATCCTGGCCCGCATCTCTGACTTCCTCGGCTTCTAATCCGCTCCTCTCTCCTCGCCGACGCCTGGTTTTTCCGAAAGCCGGGCGTCGGTTTTCCCCCTTCCTGTTTTATGCTTTCACGATTCCATCTTTCCCGCCGCCTTCTGACGCTGTTGCCGCTGCTGGCGCTGGGGATGATATGGCTGGCGGGATGCACGGTCGGCCCGGTCGTAGAAAATGCCGCCTCCCCGTTGCCATCAACCGCGGCCCCGGCGGCGGTGACGGCCACGCCCGCGAGCCCTTTCCGCCCTGTCGCTCCCGCACCCGCGGCTGAGCCGCCCGCGCCCAGGCCCGTGCCCGCGCCTGAGCGCCCGGGCCTGCTGGCTGGCATGATGCGCCAGCTCAAGCGCGCGTCCGCACCGATGCCCACCGCCACCCCTGCGCCTGTTCCCGCGCCAGTTATCGTCCGCCACGGCGACCGCATCGACGCGATCGGCCCCGTCCCCATCGCCACCATCGCCCCCCTGACGCCCGGCGAGGGCCTGCCTCCCGTGCGCCTGCAAATCCCGTCCCTGGCTCTGGATACGCCCGTGCAGCGCATGGGCTGGAAAACCGTGCACGGCGTCAGCCAGTGGGATGTGGTGGACAACGCAGCCGGCCATCATTTCGACAGCGTCTATCCCGGCGAGCGGGGCAATGTGGCGCTGTCGGGCCATAACAACATCGCCGGAGCCGTTTTCGCCGGGGTGTGCGTCATCGGGCAGCCGGGCGTGGCCTTTGGCCTGGGCGATGAAATGATCCTAGTGGATAGCGGCGGGCGCAGATTCACCTACCGGGTCAATGGCTGGCATCGCATGAAGGAGAAAAACGCGTCCATCGCCAAACGTCAGGATAACGCGGCCTGGCTGCGCCAAACCGACGAAGCGCAGCTCACCCTGGTCACCTGCTGGCCCCCATGGTCCAACACCCACCGCGTGGTGGTCACGGGCGTGCTGACCGCTATGTCCCCGCCCTGAAAGGCCTCTATCTAACTCATCCTGGCTCAACTTGGTTTAACGGGATCAGTTCAACCTCCCTGACGAAAATTGACGAAAGGACGAAGATGGACGAAGAAAATCGTCTACATTCGTCGAGATTCGTCTACGTTCGTCTGGCCGCCGCCTATTTTCATGCTTATTACGTGTAGCCGCTCATGGCGACTGCTTCAGAGAAATGACGCACCCTGAAATCCAAAGGGTGCGTCCTAAACGAGTTGGAAGCGTTCATGCGCCTCTGCCCGACATTACGAGTGAGTATTCAGTAATCAGTTTACAGTGTTCTGTGGCGGCGGCCCGTCGCATTTGCCCAAGGCGCTTTAGCGTCTTTCAGCTATGAGCCTGGGCCTATCAGCCCCAGGCGGAGGCGGCAGACGTCAACCTCCAACTGAAATAGGACACACCCAAATCCAAAAGAGCGCTCATCCTTGATTTTGTAGACGCTTCCTCTAATCCACACAACAGGAGATTATTCACAATGATCACAATGATGAAAATAAGAGGATTATTGGCTTTGATGACGTTGTCGGTGATCATGCTGCTGCTGGCGGCGTGCGGCGGAACCGCCAGTTCCCCTTCTACTGTCACCGCATCGCTTCCCACAGCGCTGTCGACCCCGACTTCGGCTCCCGCCCCTGCGAAGACGCCAGTTCCGCCCACCTTCACGCCAACGGCGACGCCCCGGCCCACATCGACATCCACGCCCTCGCCCATGCCCACGCCGACTCCGACCGAGGCCGCCACCTCGACGCCAACCGCGAGTCCCACCGCACCGCCTCCGCCCAGCGCCACGCCAGCTTCGATCAGCTTTTCGGCGGCTATTCAGCCGATTTTCAGCACGCGTTGCGTCAAATGTCATGCCGGGAACAACGCACCGCGTGGTCTGCTGCTGGATTCCTACGAGCACGTGCTCCAGGGAAGCGCCCGTCGCCCGGTGGTGTTGCCGGGGGATGCGGATGCCAGTCAGCTTGTGCGCCGCATCCGCGGTGAGGCGAGGCCCCGAATGCCATTCGACGGGCCTCCTTTCCTCACCGAGGAGCAGATCAT
>JALSPL010000003.1 GCA_026985975.1 Anaerolineae bacterium
GCAGCGCCGGGGTGTCGGTGACGCCGGCCTGAATGCAATTGACCAGAACGCCATGCGGACCCAGTTCCATGGCGAGCTGCCGGGTGTGGGATTCCAGCGACGCCTTGGCCGCAGACACGGCGCCATAGCCAGGCACTACCCGATGCGAGCCCTCCGAAGTCATGGAGAAAATGCGGCTGCCCCGGCCCAACATGCCTTCCCACCACAGGGCTTGCGTCCAATAAACCAACGAATGCGCCATCACTTCCAGCGTCATATTCATGGCCGGCGGATCGATGGCGTCTTCAGGAGAATCGGCAATCAGGGGCTTGAGGGTGCCAAAAGCCAGCGAGTGCATCATCAGCCAGATATGCTCCTCGCCCGACGCGGCCAGGGTTTCCTTCATCTTCTTCAGCGCTTTGGCCCGCTTGCGCTCGTTGGTGGCGTTCATATTGAAAAACACAGCCTGCCCGCCATTGGCTTCAATATCGCTCTTGACCTCGCGCACCCGAGGCAGCGTCTGCCGCATGTCCAGATGCACGCCAAAGATATTCATGCCTTTTTTGGATAACGCTCGGGCCGTGGCCGCGCCAAAACCGCTGGATGCGCCCAGGATCAGCGCCCATTTGCCTTTCAGCGGGGATTCACAATCGCTCATAAACAGGTATTCCTCCGAAAAAATAATGATGGCGTTCACACGCCGCGGGTTAAATCATTGATCAAACAGCTTCATCTATTCTAACGGTAAAACCCTCCCCGATAAAAATCGTCGCGCCAAACGCCGTCAGGCCGCTTCAGACGAGGCGTTCATAACCATCTCTTCCACAAAAGTCACCCCATACCGAAAGGCGGCGCACTCGGCATCCCCCACGCAACTCCTGCGCACCACCTGCATCACATCATCGACGGCCATCCATCCGGTGAGACTCACCAGCACGCCCAGCAGCGTCAACGTCACCAGAGCGGGATCCTGCGCCGCCCCGGGGAAGGCCGGGGCCATGACGACATCGACATCGCGGCGCAACACAGGCCGCCGGATATCCGCAGCATTCAGCACCAATAGCCCGCCGGGCTTGATCGTTCGTTCAAAGATGTCCGCAGCCGGCCGACTTCCCAACATCCCCACATCGGGCATCCCCACGCCACTACGGCTTAACAGATCCTTGCTGAGCAGAATCGAGCAATAGATGACGTCACCCTGCCTGCCTGAATCCACACAGGCCGCGCGCCACCCCGCCTCTACGGCCGCTTCGATGAGCACTTGGCCGGCGTAGAGAATACCCTGATCGGAATTGCCTGCAAAAAGAATTCGTTTTTCCATCATGCGTCCTTATTATCGTTATTGTTGCACAGGAGGCCCCCCATTGGTATGATCTAACACAGGATTGCTGATAAAATCTCCTTATCTTCACCCATTTCTGCACATTGACCGCCCACGGAGAGCCGACATGACAAAAATCGCCATCTTTTCTGACAGTCACGACAACATCTGGAATCTGGAAAAAGCCCTGAATCAGGCCAACGAGATGGGGGCCGAAGCGCTGCTGCATTGTGGCGATATGAACGCGCCCTTCATCGTCAAGATCATGGCCGAGCACTTCTCCGGCCCCATCCACATCATCTTCGGCAATAACGAAGGCGACGGACGGCTGATCCAGACCCTGGCGGCAAAATATGATCACGTCACGCATCATGGCGATTATGCGGAGCTGGCGTTGTTCGATCGCAAGATCGCCATGATCCATTATCCCGAACCGGCGCTGCGCATCGCCCAGTCGGGCCAGTTCGATCTGGTGTGCTATGGGCATGATCACACCCAACACAAAGCACAGCTCGATCAAACGCTCCTGGTCAATCCGGGCGAGATCATGGGCTTTATGCACGAGCCCACCTGGGGCCTGTACGACACCGATTCGGGCGAATTTCTATGGGTGACGGTAGCATGACCGACCTGAAACTGACTCCCGAGGAAACAGCCCTGCTGGAGGGAGCGGAGGGCCCGGGCGTGCAACGGGCCATGGAGATCGTGGTCACTCTGGGCCGCATCTACGGCGCGCCCGACCTGGTTCCGGTGCGCCATGTGCAGATCGCGGGCGTCAGCTACAAGAATCTGGGAGACGCGGGCGTGGCGTTTCTCAACGAATGGGCGGAGGAGGGCGCGCGGGTCCGGGTTCCGGCCACGCTGAATCCCGCGGGCATGGAGCTGGAGCGCTGGCAAGAGATGGGCTTCAGCCCTGATTTCGCCAAACCGCAGATGGAAGCCATCAAGGCTTTCGTCAAGATGGGCGTCACGCCCACCATGTCCTGCACCCCTTACCTCTTCCCCGATTACGCGCCGCAGCGGGGCGAGCATCTGGCCTGGGCGGAGTCCAGCGCTGTGGCCTGGGCCAATTCGGTGGTGGGGGCTTTCACCAATCGCGAGGGCGGGCCCAGCGCCCTGGCCGCGGCCATCGTGGGCCGCACCGCCCGCTACGGCTATCATCTGCCCGAAAACCGTCGGGCCACCCACGTGGTCGAAATCTCGTGCCCGGTGCGCAGCATCGCCGATTTCGGAGCGCTGAGCTATATGGTGGGCAAACGGGTGGGCGATGGCGTCCCCTGGTTCGCCGACCTGGCCGCCTGGCTGCCGCCCCTGCCCGAGGACATCACTCTGGGCGGAGACGCGGGGGACCGGCTGAAGACCCTGGGCGCGGGCCTGGCGGCCTATGGCGCGGTGGCGTTGTATCATGTGGCGGGCTACACGCCCGAAGCCCGGGCCCAGGGCGAAGCCCTGATCCGCGCCGACGCCCGGCGCATCGTCATCGACAGCCTGGCCGAGGGCTACGGCGTCATGGACGCCAACCCCGAGGTGACGGCCATCGATCTGGTGACCCTGGGCTGCCCTCACGCCTCCATCTCCGAGCTGCGACGCATCGCCGCCCGCCTGAAGGGGGAGAAACTGGCCACGCGCTTGTGGATCACCACCAGTCAGATCACCCGGGCGCGGGCCGCGGAGGAGGGCCTGGTGGCCATCATCGAGGCGGCGGGGGGCGAGGTGGTGGCCGACACCTGTGCGGTGGTGGCGCCGGTGCGCAGCCTGGGCGTGCGCACCATGGCCACCAACGCAGGCAAGATGGCCAACTATGCGCCCATGCACAGCGGCGTCAAGATGCGTTACGGCGATATGGAGCAGTGCCTGGACGCGGCCATCAGCGGGCGCTGGAAAAATAGCTGACAGTCAGACTTTCGAGGTCTGCGAGACCACGAAAGTCTGCGACCGACGCAGCTTTTGTAGGATATGGGTCATCACCGCATGAAGATGACATTGACAAAAGACGCCGCCATGTATAAAATGTATTACATGATTAACACATTTTTGCTCACAGGAGGTCTGTCACGTCGATGCAAACCCAGCTAATCATCCGCGTGGACGCCGACTTGAAAAACAAAGTCAGCCAACTGGCCGCGGCCGAAGGGAAAAACCTCAGCGAGACCATGCGCGAGCTGATGATTCAGTATGTGCGAGATCGGGACAGAAAAGGATACATCATGGCGCTGTGGGATGAATTGGGCAAGGAGGCGCGGGCGCGCGGCTTCGCAGAACAGGAGATCGACAGCATCATCCAACAGGTGCGGAAAGAAAATGCTCAAAGTCGTTCTTGATACGAATGTCTGGATATCGGCTTTTTTCGGCGGCCCTCCCCGTCAGATTCTGGAACTCTGGGCGGATGGTAAAATAGCCATCTGCCTCTCCCCCGCCATGTTTGATGAATACACCGCTGTGATGATGCGCATGGGATTCATCGAATCTCCCCGCTATCAGGAGTATCTGGCATTGATTGCAGAAGGCAATAACATCCTTTTCACTGCACGGACGCCGGAACTTCATGTTGTGGAGGATGATCCAGACGATGACAGATTCATCGAATGCGCAGTGGCATTAGAATGCGATTATATCGTCTCGGGTGACAAACATCTCTTGCAACTCCAGCGCTATCTGCACATTCCCATCCTATCCCCCAGAGAATTTCTAACAATCAGCGCCGGATGAATCCCGCCCGTCCGGCGCAGTCTACTGAATTTCAACCCACACGATTTCGGGCGGCGCGCCCAGACGGAAGGGGGTGGATTCTCCCATGCCGCGGGAGACGATCATCTGGCCGCCGCCGGGCAGATCATCGAAATAACCGGCTGCGTGTTGGCGGGGCAGCCGCGTGCCCTGGGTGTGAATGGCTCCCAGGCCGGGCAACACCACCTGCCCGCCGTGAGTGTGCCCGCTGAAAACCAGATCGGCCCGCTGCGCCGCGGGCTCATAGGCCAGATCGGGGTTGTGAGTGAGCAAAATCACGCCGGCGTCGTCGGGGATGTCGGCGAAGGCCCGGGCCAGATCAGGCTCGCCCTCCACCAGATCATCCACGCCCGCCAGCCAGATGTGGGGATGGCCGGGCAGGGGAAGGGCGCGGTTGTGCAGCATCGTCACATCGTAAAGCGTGAGCAACCGGATCAATTCATCGGTGTCGTTGGGAACAGCGGCAAAGCGCAGGCGCTCGTTGCGATAGATATTCCAGGCCAATCGCCCAAGCTCTCCCGTCTCCGCGGCCAGGGCCGAGAGTTTGCGTTCGGGCGTGGCGGCATCGCTGACGCTGCGGGCCATATTGCGGAATAGCTCGCCATAGGAATAAACCGCGTAGTCGTGATTCCCCAGCACCGCATACACTCCCAGCGGCGCGGGCGGCAGCATTTGCAGCAATCGCTCCACTGCGATCAGCCCCGCATTGTCGTGCAGAAAATCACCGGTGAACAGGATGATGTCGGGGCTCAGAACGGGCAGCATCGCTTGCAATTTCGAGAATCTCAGTTGCTGCACCCAGTCGTCTCGCCCGAAATGCTGATCTGAAAGATGCAGAATTTTCAGGTCCGCGCCCGGAGACCAACGCAGGCGATAGGATCTCAGGCGCATGAGCGGGCGTTCCCCGCCCCAGGCGTAGGCCAACAGGCCGCCGCCCATCAGCGCGCCCAATCCGAAAAATGTTTTCAGCGTCTTCATCGTCGATCGGTTCTCCTCATATGCCTCGATAGTTTATATCATCCCACCACAGACGCAAAAAGCCGCCCTGCCCAAAAGGACAGGACGACTTTATCCAACCCAACCCCAAAAGGAGGTTTCAACAACAATCAGGAGGAAACTTTTTTGCTCAGCTCGTCAACTTTTTCTGCAAGATCATTGATCTTCTCACTCAATGTTCGCAGATCGGAACGCGTGGGCACATTCAGCATATTCAGGGTGGCGATGATACGATCATCCAGCACGCCGCCGACCTTGTCGTTGATCTGCTGCACGCCTTTTTTGGGGCGATCGAACAGATTCGAGAGAATTTTCTTGCCGTCGATCTCCGTTAGCTCGCCTTTCTCAATCATGCGGCTGATGATCGTTTCAACTTCCTCGCGTCCCATGGAAAAGACGCCCATCGAAGCGCGCAAAGCGCTCTGCACGCCATTGATGACGGGATTTTTGCCATTGCGGGCAGGCGTTTCTTCAGTTGCGGATGAATGCTGCGTCTTCGGAGACATTGACTGATTTCCTCCACTCGGAACTGAAAATCGATAACGCAGTGCGTTACCAATACTATAACATAGTGCGTCATGGGTTGTCAAAGTGTCCAACGAAGCATTCATTCGAAACCGTGTTTCGGCAAGAATATCCCCACTTTTGCCGCTTTATCCACAAAAACAGAGGAGTTATCCACAGTTTAGCGCGCGCCAACAGGGAATGCACATCATCGGTGCACTCCCGGCGGTCTTCACATTCAGTCCATCTATCGGCCTAGTGGCGAAGTCTTACCCGAATGCGTTCCATCTTCTCCAGGATGTCTGTATCCTGCTGAAGACTTTTCTCGATTTTTGTGGCCCCATGCATAACC
>JALSPL010000004.1 GCA_026985975.1 Anaerolineae bacterium
CCTGCTGGGCAACGGCATCCAGAAGATGCTGCTGGGCGACATGACCGCAGAAGAGGTGGCCCAGAGCGTGCAAGAGGGCGTCTCCCAGTGGTTCCATCCCAAAGGAGCGATGGAAGCGGCGCCGGCCGAGTCCTCCGAATCCAAAGAACCCGTAACGCTGACAGTCTGGTCCTGGCGCACCGAAGACGAAAAAGCCTACAACGAGATCTTCGATGTCTATGAAAAAGAGCATCCCAATGTGACCGTGGAGTTCGTGCCCTTCGTGGCCACCGACTACAACAACATCCTGGCCACCGGTCTCACCGGCGAAGGCGGCCCCGATGTGGTGCAGTTGCGGGCCTACGGCGGCCTGCAGCCCCTGGTGGAGGCGGGCCAACTCCTGCCGCTGGATGGCAAGGTCAAGACCCTGGACAACTTCACCGCCGGCATCCTCAAAGGCGCCACCGGCATCAAAGACGGCCACATCTACGGCGTGCCCTTCGGCATTCAGGCTGTGGCCGCTTACTACAACAAAGGCATCTTCGACAAGCTCGGGCTGAGCGAGCCCCAGACCTGGGACGAGTTCATCAACGTCCTGGAAACCCTGAAGAAAGAAGGCTACACCCCCATCGCCGCACCCGCCAAAGACACCTGGATGCTGCCCATCATCCACGACGCGGTGGGCGCGCCCCGCTATGGCGGCCCCGAGTTCGAGAAGAAGGTGCTGGCGGGCGAGACCGATTTCACCGATCCCAACTATGTGGCATCCATCCAGTTGGTCAAAGACCTGCAGCCCTACATGCCCGATAACGTGGTGGGCGTGGGCTATCAGGATTCCCGCACCCTCTTCCTCACCGAGATGGCTGGCATCTTCATCGGCGGCTCCTTCGAAGTTGGCTACTGGCGAGACCAGGCTCCTGATATGGAGATCGGCGTCTTCCGCGTGCCCCCGGCCCCCGATTCGGTGCACGACGGACCGCTGACCCCGGGCTGGATGGACGGCTCCTACGGCGTCAACGCCAACAGCGACGCCAAAGAAGAAGCCATCAAGCTGGTGGAGTGGATGGGCACGCCCGAGTTCGGGCAGATGTTCACCGAGAAGATCAAGCAGCTTTCGCCCCTGCCCGACGCCAAACCCACCGATCCGCTGCTGCAACAATTCGCCCAATTCTACGCCGAGACCCCGGCCTCCTACCTGATGCTGGTCAACTTCCGCTACGGCGATCCTTCCGGCAGCACCCTGCTGGGCAACGGCATCCAGAAGATGCTGCTGGGCGACATGACCGCAGAAGAGGTGGCCCAGAGCGTGCAAGAGGGCGTCTCCCAGTGGTTCCATCCTAAACAATAAACCTCCTCCTTTTTCATCGATTGGCGGGGCGATACAACACGTCCCGCCAATCATCTTCTTTTTTGGAGTCTGGCGAAAATTATTTTGGCCGCTTTTCAAGTCATCTTTTGACACAAATTAAGCGAATTTATCGAATTTTTCTCTTCTTTTTTCGTATAATTCGTGTCAATTCGCGTCAAAATCAAAAACGCCAGAGTCCAGTTCTTTTGTGGAGTATCGGCATGACGGTATCGGACACGGCGGTTTCCGCCGACAAAATCAGGCCCAAGCGACGCAAACGCCACACGGGCGTGGGCAGCGGCGCGCCATCCTGGGGCGTCATCCTCCTCTTCATCCTGCCCGCGTTTCTGCTTTACACCACCTTCATGGTCTGGCCCCTGTTTCAATCCCTTTATTTCAGCTTTTTCGAATTCAAGGGTCTGGCCCGAGGCGGTTTCGTGGGGCTGCGCAATTTTCACGAACTGTTCACCCGCTATCCTCTCAACGAGCAGTTGCCTCAGGCGTTTCTGCATAATGTCTACTTCTTCATCGGCACTATGCTCATCCAGAACACCCTGGGCCTGCTCTTCGCTAAACTGCTCTACACATCCCGATTTGGCAAGCGCTTCTTCCAGACGGTTTACACCATGCCTTATCTCATCAGCGCCCTGGTGGTGGGGTATCTGTGGAGCCTGATGCTGAATCCTCTGTTCGGCCCTGTCAATCAGGTGCTGAAGGCTATCGGGCTGGGCGCTCTGGCCAAGCCCTGGCTGGGCGATCCCGCCACGGCGCTGCCGGCGATCATCCTGGCCAACGCCTGGCAATGGGTGGGATTCCCCATGCTGCTCTTTTCCGCGGGCCTGGCCAACATCACCGATGACCTGCGGGAGGCCGCGCGCATCGACGGCGCCACCGGCTGGCAACTGTTCCGCCGCATCGAATTTCCGCTGCTGTTGCCCGTCATCGGCATCGTCACCGTACTCACCTTTATCGGCAACTTCAATGCCTTCGGCATCGTCTGGGCCATGGGCGGCGTCAATGGCGAACCGGCCGGAGCCACCGACGTGCTGGGGCTGGTCTTTTACCGTACGGCCTTCCGGGGCGGCGTGGACGCATTCGGCCTCGCTTCAGCCCTGGCCGTGTTGATGTTCATCTTCATCTTTGGCGTCTCGATGGTCATGCTGCGCTACTTCCGCCACCTGGAGGAAAATCTCACATGAGCCGACACACTTCCTCATCTTCTCGACGTTTCAGCCTGGCCGACATCGGCATCAATGTGTTGTTGTGGGGATACGCAGCCATCGTTCTCATCCCCTTACTGCTGGTGGTGAGCAATTCCCTGCGGCCCACCCGCGAGATTTTCAAACATCCGGTGGCCCTGCCCACACATCCCAGTTTCGATAGCTTTATCGAAGCCTGGGAAAAGGCCAATTTCAACGTCTATTTTGTCAATTCCCTGATGATCACGGTGGCCGCGGTGGTGCTGGCCACCGCGGTGGCGGCGCTGGCCGGATACATGCTGGGCCGCTACAAGTTCCGAGGCAGCATCCTGCTTTCCGCCTATTTTCTGGCGGGCCTCATGCTGCCCTTCCGGCTGGCTATCGTGCCTCTGTTCCTGCTGCTGAATGACATGGGGCTCATCGACAATCGCATGGGCCTGATTTTGGTGTACGCGGCCACGGGCATTCCCTTCTCCATCTTCATTCTTTCCTCCTTCTTCCGGCAGTTGCCGCAAGAGTTAAGCGAGGCCGCGCGCATTGATGGCGCCAACGAATTCACCATTTTCGGTAGGATCATGCTGCCTCTGGTGCGACCGGCGCTGGCCACGGTCATCGTCTTCCAGTTCGTGCCCCTGTGGAATGATTTCTTCTTCCCCCTGGTGTTGCTCCGTTCCACCGACAAATGGACGCTGCCCGTGGGCATGACTCGCTTTTTTGGCGAATTTCAGGCGGATTGGTCCACCCTTTTCGCCGGACTCATCATTACCACCCTGCCGCTCGTCATCATCTTCCTGTTGGCGACCAAGCAGATCATCGCAGGCCTCACCGCAGGCATCGGCAAATAACACATTTCGAATTGACTGAAAGCATCTTGGATCACACATTTCAGGATGTCATCGACGACATCATGCAGCAGGGCGTGGGCGTTACGTTTCCGGCTGCCTCTCTTCTCGTCCTGCGGCGGGGAAAAACGTTTTTTCATCGCGCTTATGGCTGGCTGGACCCGGAACGAAAAGCGTATCCCGCCAGCATCGACACCCGCTTCGATTTGGCCTCTCTGACCAAGATCTTCACCGCTACCGCGTTTATGACGCTGGTGGATAGGGGATTTGTGGCGCTGGATGATCCGGTCAGCAGCGTCATTCCCGAGTTCGGAGGCCTGAGGCCCGTCAGCGCCGGCATGGACCCACACACCAAAAAGCCATTGGCGCCCGACCCCAGATTTGCGGGGATGATGGTGGACGCCAGCGCTGTCACCTTCCGCCAGTTGCTCACCCACACATCGGGCCTGGCCGCATGGATCGATATGTGCCGGGGAGCGAAGTTGGACGATCCAATTCCTCTGCCCCACGAAATGCTCCCCGATCGTCCGCAGCGACTGGCCGCGCTGTTGCAATCGCCCACATTCATCTATCCCCCAGAGCGGCGTTACGTGTATAGCGATTTGGGGTTTATGATCCTGAGCGTCGCCATCGAGCGCTTGACGGCCCTCTCCTTGCCCGACTATTTGCAACAAGCGGTGTTGTCGCGTCTGGGGATGGACAGCATCATCTATAACCCGCTGGCTTACGGCCTCTCGCGCGAGCTCATCGCCCCCACCGAATTTTGCGCCTGGCGTCGACGTCGCGTCTGGGGCGAGGTGCACGATGAAAACGCAGCCTGTTTGGGTGGCGTATCCGGTCATGCCGGACTTTTTGGCGCGGCTGCGGACGTGGCGGCCCTGGGGCAGGCTTTTTTGGCCAAAAATGGCGCCCTGCTTTCGCCCGAATTGATGATGGAGATGACCAGAGAGCAGGTGCGGATGGAGGGAGCCCGACGCGGACTGGGTTGGCAATTGCCGGGCGAGATTATCAACCCGGTTGGAAACGCGTTTAGCGCCCGCAGTTTTGGCCACACCGGATTTACCGGAACCTCGTTGTGGATCGAACCGGAGTTGGAGCTGGTGGTCGCACTGCTGACCAACCGCGTTTATTATGGCCGCGATCCCCAGCCCATTGCCGATTTTCGCATCACGTTACATCAAACCATCTCGGAGCTTTTGCAATGACTCGATTTGTTATCGGCGTTGATGGCGGCGGCAGCAAGACCGCGGCCGTGATCATGGATGAACAGGGCCAGGTGCTGGGGCGAGGACGCAGCGGGCCCGCCAACATTCATCTGGCAGGAGAGACGGGCGTGCGCACAGCCCTGGCCGCGGCCATGGAAGCGGCCGCGCAGGCGGGGGGCGTGCGCCTGACCCAGGCCCGAGCAGCAGTGTGGGCGCTGGCTGGCGCTGGCCGTCCCCAGGAACGCCAGGCCCTGAGCGCCCTTCTGGCCGAAATGCTGCCCGATACGCCGGGCAAGATCGTTACCGACGCGGCCGCGGCATTGGCGGGAGGCGTAGGCCAGCGCTATGGCGTCGTGGTTATTGCCGGCACCGGCATGATGGTTTATGGCGAGGACGGCGCGGGGGCCTCGGCCCGGGCCGGAGGCTGGGGACATCTGCTGGATGAAGGCAGCGGTTACGCCATCGCCCGCGCCGCGTTGCAGGCAACGGCTCGGGCCGCAGATGGCAGCGACCTGCCCACGCACCTGGTGCAGCGCATCGTGGATGAGCTGGCCCTTGAAGAGCCCGCACAACTCATCTCCTGGCTCTACGCACCCGCGCGCCAGCCCCGGGAGATCGCGACGCTGGCCCCCCTGGTGTTGGCGGAGGCGGAAACGGGCGATCTCATGGCCATCGAGGTGGTTCTGCAGGCCGCGGACGCCCTGGCCGCGGGCGTGGACGCGGTGGCCCGCAAGCTGGCATTATCCGAGACGCCCTTTCCTCTGGCCCTGACCGGAGGATTGCTCACCCACCACCATTTTTATCGGGCGCTGGTCGCGCAGAGCATTCGCACTCGCGTGCCAGCGGCCCGGGTGCAAGCGCCCAGGCATGATGCGGCCGTGGGCGCGGCCCTGTTGGCTTTGGAACTACTCGGCCATCCCCTGGCCCCGGCGTCGGAGCAGATTGCATCCGCTGGAGAGGAAGTGTGGGCGTCGGAACAGCGGAATGTATTGACCAACGACCTGGACATGCGCCCCACCCTGGAGGTGGTGGGTCTGATGCACCTGGAAGACAAGCGGGCCGTGGCCGCGGTGCGCCCCGTGCTGCCCGCCATCGCCGCTGCGGTGGACGCCATCGCCGCCCGCATGAAGCAGGGGGGGCGATTGATCTATGTGGGCGCGGGCACATCGGGGCGGCTGGGCGTGCTGGATGCGTCGGAATGTCCCCCCACCTTCAACACCGCGCCCGAGCAGGTGGTGGGGGTGATCGCGGGCGGCCGTCGGGCTTTGACCGAAGCGGTGGAG
>JALSPL010000005.1 GCA_026985975.1 Anaerolineae bacterium
GATGTCGATGAGCGTGCGGGGGGGCGGCGCCCCATGTTCGATTTCCACCAGCACGTCGGTGCCCCCCGCCAGCAGACGGGTCGGGCCCAGGGGGGCGTGCGCGGCCAATGCGTCCAGCGCTTCTTCCAGTGTTTGAGGGATGATGTAATAAGAACTGAGCATGGGATCAATGTAAAATAAAAAAGTCGAGTGATCATACGCCTCCCCAACGATTCAGCCACGAAGAAAGTCGAAGGATCGAAAAGGGAAACAAGAAAACTTTGCTCACTTCGAGCCCTCGTGGCAAAGATTTTTGGGCGGCGTCTGTATCGTTACAAAGTCGAAAGTGAAAAAGATGGGTGAATGCTACACCGAATTGTAGCGCAGGGCGCGGGTTGTGGCAACCGCTGGAGGCAGACGTTGATCCCATCCCCGCGTTTTTTCTTCTCCCCGGCATCGCTGGTATGATTGAGGCCTCATGTCTGAAACGCCGACTACGCAATCATCTCCCACCGCCATGAACCGCATTGCCCGCGCGGCCAGCCTGGTGATGGCGCTGTTCATCGTCAGCCGCGCCCTGGGCCTGGTGCGAGAGATGGTTATTGGCGCGCAGTTTGGGGCCAGCGCCGAGTTGGACGCGTATCTGGCCGCGTTCCGGCTGCCCGACCTGCTCTTCACCCTGGTGGCGGGGGGCGCCCTGGCGTCGGCCTTCATCCCCACCTTCAGCGAGCGACTGGCCCACAAGGATATGGATGGAGCCTGGAAGCTGGCCTCCAAGGTGGGCAATCTACTGCTGCTGAGCCTCATCGCCCTGGCCGTGCTGGCGGGCGTGCTGGCCCGTCCCCTGGTCGCCCACATCATCGCCCCCGGCTTCTCGCCCGGGCAGCAGGCGCTAACGGTTGAGCTCATGCGCTGGATGCTGGTGAGCACGGTGATCTTCGGGATCAGCGGGCTGGTCATGGGCATCCTCAACAGTTTTCATCATTTTTTGCTGCCGGCCCTGGCCCCGGTGTTTTACAACTCGGCTATCATTCTGGCCGCCTGGCTGCTGGCTCCTAGCATGGGAATTCATGCGCTGGTGGTGGGCGTGGTGGCGGGGGCGTCATTGCATTTGCTGATTCAGGTCCCCGGCCTCATCCGCCAGAAGGCCCGCTGGACGCCCTCGCTGAGTCTGGCGGACGCGGGGGTGCGCGAGGTGCTGCGGTTGATGGCCCCGCGGGTGCTGGGCCTGGCCATCGTGCAGATCAACTTTATCGTCAATGTGTTTCTGGCCTCGCATCTGGCCGCGGGCAGCATCAGCGCCATGAACTACGCCTGGCTGATCATGCTGTTGCCCCAGGGCGTCTTCGCCCAATCCATCGCCACCGCGGCCTTCCCCACTTTCTCGCATCAGGCGGCGCTGGGCGAACGACGGGCCATGCAGCACACCCTGGGCGGACTTTTTTCCCTGCTTATCTTTCTCACCCTGCCTTCGGCAGTGATCCTCATCCTGCTGCGGCAGCCCATCGTGGCTCTGTTGTTGCAGCGGGGGGCGTTCGACGTCCATGATACGCAGATGACCGCGTATGCGCTGGGCTTTTTCGCGCTGGGCCTGGTCAGCCATGCCCTGGTGGAGGTCTCGGCCCGCAGTTTTTACGCACTGAAGGACACCAAAACCCCGGTCATCATCGGCGTGGCCGCCATGGGGCTGAATGTGCTGCTGAGCCTGATTTTGATCAAGCCTCTGGCCATCGGCGGTCTGGCTCTGGCCAATGCCGCGGCCACTACGCTGGAGATGTTGACGCTGCTGTGGATGCTGCGGCGCAAGCTGGGGGGATGGGAAGAGCGGCGGGTGTTCGCCAGTCTGGCCCGGGCCGCGGGCGCATCCGCGCTGATGGCGGGCCTGGTTTACGGGCTGACGCCGCTGGCCCCCGATCTTTCCCTGCAATGGCAGGCTGTCATTTTTGGCTCCCTGGCCGTAGGCCTCTATCTATTCCTCACCTGGCTGATGAAATCTCCCGAGCTGGCTGCCCTGCCCCGCATGTTGCGCCGGGGGTGAGCGTCATTACCAGATAGCCAGCGGATAGAATTCGCGGATGCGACGATCGGAGGTGATCAGGGGACAGCCCAGCAAATCCGCAGCGGCCACAATGACCCGATCTGCCGGATCGCGATGCGACCACGCCAGCTCGATGCTGTGCAGCCAGATGTTCATGTCAGTTGGTTGAATTTCCACCCGATCTGCTTCCGAAAGCAATGAAACGCAAAATTGTAGGCTTATGGGAATACGCAGCCTGCCCTGTTTAACTTTCCAGCCAATTTCCCAGAGACTGATGGCATTGATAATCAATAGCGTGCTTTCTTCTATCGCCGCAATGGCAGGTCGACTCAGCTTGTTCGGAGCAAAGGCCCAGAATAGAACAGCGGAAGTGTCGAGCAGAATCATTTCAAAACTTCCCAATCATCTGTTGTGGGGGAGTTGATGTCCTCTTCCAGAATTTTCATCTTGCCTCGATATGGCGCAAAAAGTTCATCGACGTTGCGTCTGCGTTTGATTGGTTTGACAACCAGGACTGGCCGGTTATGATCCGTGACGATCAGCTCTTCGCCGCTGGCTTCTATTTCGCGAAAAATGCGCAGCATGTTGGCTTTGAGTTTGCTTTTCGAGATAGTTTTTGGCATGTTTTCCTCTAATTGTGACTATGGTCGTGACTATGGTCATAGTATAGCATGACAGGAGATTTTTGACAAATGTCTCTTTCTGCGCACTTGCTGGGCGTGGCCCAGGATGGCGGGTTGCCCCAGCCGGGGTGTCATTGCCCCAATTGTGAGGCCGCCCGCGCCAACCCCGCCTTGCGGCAAATGGTCGTCAGCCTGGGCCTGGTGGATGCGACCGCGGGCCAGAGCTGGCTCATCGACGCCACGCCCGATTTCCCCGCCCAATATGACGCGTTGACGGCCCCCGCGCCTCTGGCGGGCATTATGCTCACCCACGCGCACATGGGCCATTATCCCGGTCTGCTCTGGCTGGGGCCCGAGGCCATGAACGCCCGCGCCATGCCGGTTTACGCCACGCGCCGCATGGCCGATTTTTTGCGGGACAACGCACCCTGGTCGGGCCTGACGGCTGGCGGGCATATCGAACTGCGGGAAGTGCGGCCGGGCGTCGAGTTTTCTCTTTCGGCCCATTTGCGCGCCACGCCCGTCATCGTCCCCCATCGCGATGAATACAGCGACGCCGTGGCCTGGCTGCTGCGCGGGCCCGCCCGCACCCTCTTCTATTGCCCCGACACCGATCATTGGGACGCATTCAAGCCCGACCTGCGGTCATGGCTGAGCCGGGCGGACGTTGCTTTGCTGGATGGGACTTTCTTCAGTCCCGATGAGCTGCCGGGCCGGGACATCGCCCAAATTCCCCACCCCCTGGTCACCGAAACCGCGCATCACCTGACGGATGCCGCCGTCGAAACGGTTTTCATCCACCTGAATCACACCAATCCGTTGTGGCGTCCGGGGCCGGAACGGGCGTGGATCGAGACCCGGGGATTTCATGTGGGACGCCAGGGACAGATCTGGCGCCTGGAATAAAGGGCGCTATTGCATCCGCACCACAACTTTCGCCTGGCTCCATAAGTCTTCCAGACGGTAGAAGTCGCGTTGTTCGGGCGAGAAGATGTGCACGATCACCTCGCCATAATCCAGCAGTTGCCACCCCGAGCGGCTCTCCCCTTCGATAAACAGGGGCTTGATGCGCTGATCCCGCAGCGCACCCACCACGGTGTCCACCAGGGCCTTGCTCTGGCGCTCCGATGTGGCCGTGGCGATGATGAAATAATCGGCAAAAGGAGCCAGACCGGTGATATCAAGCATCAGGATATCTTCAGCCTGCTTATCATCCAGAATATCAACAATGTTGTGAGAAAGTTCCAATGCGTTCAGGGATATTACCTCCATGGAGAAAATGTGACAGGATAAGCGTATGATAGCATATCGGCGAGGAAACAAAAAAGCCGCCCCTTGAGGAGCAGCTTTTCCGTGAGCGGATGCTCTTACAGACCGCCTTGGCGATTGCGACGCCGCTGGGACTGTCGGGCCTTGCGGATCGCTTTCTGCTTTTGCAGACGGCGCAATTCGCTGGGAGGCGTAAACCAGCGCTTTCGGCGCACTTCCGGGAGGATGCGCGCTTTCATCACTTCTTTGCGGAAACGCCTGAGCAGTGAATCGGACGATTCGCCGGGATTGAGCTTTACGGTCATGCAGTTCTCACCACCTTTGGGGATAGATAAAGTGGACCGAGGAGGACTCGGACGCTGAATCTTACCCTTTGGGCCGGGTTTTTGTCAAATTTGATGGGGGCGGGGTGCGTTTCGATTTGGCGGCGCTCGCGGGCATTATGCGCGGGCGCGAAAGAGCCGGGAATCAAAAAGAGACGTCGAGGGGGCGTCTCTTGAATGAATGCTGAAAGGGAGGCGTGGGACGTTTAGCGATGAACAATGACAATGGTGTGCGGGGGCGCCCAGTTGTACAGCCATCTGGCGGCTTTATTCGTGGCATTGATGCAGCCATGACTCATGGGGTGCCCGAAATTGTGATGCCAATAAGTGCCGTGAATGGCATTTTCTCCGGCGAAATACATCACCCACTGCACATTGGGCAGATTGTAGCCGGGCCCGGACATGGTCTGGCTGCGAACTTTGGCCCATATGCGAAAGCGGCCGATAGGCGTACGGTGGCCGGCGATGCCGGAGCTGATGCGAGTGGTGAAAATAACCTGACCATTCTCATGGGCGTAAAGTCGCTGCTGCGACAAATCCACTTCAATCCATTTAGGAACGTTGGGTCCCTGGAAATTGGAAGTGGGCTGCTTGGATTTCTGCTGGTCTTCCGTTTTCTCCTCTTTAACAGGAATGCGGAGTTTTTGCCCTACATAAATACGGGAAGCTTTTCCCAGCTTGTTGACCTTGACGATGGTGGCGATGGGCACGCCAAATTTGCGTGAGATGAGGCCCAGCGTGTCGCCTTGCTTGACGACATACACCTTGTATTGCGTGGCGTTGAGACTGCCGCTCGCATCTGGCGCTGCATTGGCGATGACGGGCAGGCCGACTGCCAACACCAACGCCATGAGTATTCCGGCCAACAACATTTTACGCAACTGCATAGATAACCTCCTGGGGGAAATAAAATCGGGGGACAAATGGACTTTCTTGAATACCGGACATAAGAATACCTTAAGGAAAGTTGAATTGGCAAATTGACGCGTTATGGTATGTAAATGTGAGGTGAAAAGAATCAATTTGCGGGCGTCCATGGCCCCTTTATGGCCCCATTTGTTGGAGCAGGGGTAAATAGAGTGACGCATTGGCGGAAATAATCAGATCATACGAGGCGTCACAACCGCTGTGGGCGTTGAAGTTGGCGATTTGAAGATAATAGCTGCCCGTTTCGGGCGCTCGCCATCTCAGAAGGCTGGCGGGCGCTGTCGCTGGATCGTCATCGTTGTACGCCAGTTGGGTCACGCCATCCCGTTCGTAGAGAACGAGGGTGGTGTCCACTTCGGGCGCAAGGTTGGCGGTGCTGATACTTAGTTGCTCGCCTTTGTTGACGTCTATTCGCACAAAATCCCGATCATTTTTGGGATAGAAGTTGTGTCTTTGAACGCCGCCGTGAACAAAAATGCCGCTGGCCGCATGCCAGTCATCATCCGGCTCATAAATATCGGCGCAGGTGGATGTGGGCGTTGCCGAGGGCGTCGGTTCGGGCGTGGACGTCGGATTGTCGCCGGAGGCGAAGGTGCGCACCTTCGCCAGCCGGATGCCGCTTTCGACGACGTAAGCGGTATAGAAATCGACCGCCTCTCCCGTTTCTTTGCCGGAAACGACGCGGGCGTAGCTATGGTAACCCGCATCGCCATCCAGCGCCAGCGGGCCGGATATGTCGCCGCTGGCCAGGAGCAGGCGGGCGAACATGGCGTTGCCGTCAAGACGGTAAACCAATAAACAGCGATTGGCTGCGCAGGCGATATCGTGGACATGGAGGCGGTCGCTTTCTGTTTGGGGAATGACGCGCGGCGGGAGAACCATGCGCCCGTCCGGAGCGATGCCCGCCATCATCAGGTCTGTGTCGCCCCCTTCGGGGGCGGCGTAATGCTGTATCCGCGTCCACACCACAAGAAAAAAACCGGCGGCGGGCAGAAATCCCACCCGAGGCTCCATCATTTTGACGGCGTCGGGCCCGTCGCCCTCCTGGCCCAGGGCGATGACGATCTCGTCGCCAAAACGCATGGAGCCGTTTTCATTGAGGATAAACCGACCATAAATCTCTCGAAAGCCGTGGCCGTCGCTGGTGGCGCTGCGCCGTTCATCCTCCCACACGGCCAGCCAATGCGTCCCCTGCCCGGCGATGTCGGGCTTTTCCTGATAGTTGGGCAGGCGCTTGTCGACATCTTTTTCCGCTCGGGAGACCAGGATGGCGTTTTCTTCCTGTCGGATGCCATGATCGACGATCTGGCCGTAGATGTCCTTTCCTTCCCTGACGCCGTCAACCAGTTCGTAACGCTCGCGATGATCGTGCCAGACCACAAATGGCTTGTCGGGCTCCAACAGTGCGATGGCGGGCTCTTGCTGGCAACTCCAGTCGTAGAAAACGCCCCAGGGGCTGGTGAGATCGTCGGGAGGCGTATACCATGCCAGATCTGCGACGCTGTTTGTCAGGGCGCCAGCGGCGGGGAGAAATGTGCGCAAGTCGACGTCGTAACAGGTCGTCGTGTGTAAGTCGCCAGCTTCCAGCACCGGATCCGGAAGCGTCTGCCAGGTGATGATATGCGCATCTGTGGCGGGATCGTAGAGGCTGGCGGGCCGCTGTTCGTTATCATATCTTCCGGAGTCGGGCGGATATTCCCCGTCGTTGGCGACAGCAAAGGCATCGCCAATTGGCGCTCCTGCGGCATCGTAGCGCCGGGCGAAGATGTCGCTGTTGTAGTCGAATCCGTAAGCGTCCACCACCCCCCGGGGATCGTTGCGCCCATCCTCCCAGACCAGCAGCGTTTGATCCCGCCTGGAGTCGTAAGAGATGTCGGGGTGGGTTTGAGCGGCGGGCCCGGGGTTGCTGATATTCCAGAGAAGCTGAAGCTGAGGGCCGGGCGTGGAATCTTGCGTGAAGGGAGCCATGGCCGGTGAAGCCATGGCGGCAGGCGCGAGCAAATAGCCGACTACCCCGATTCCGAGAATCAGCATCGCTGCGATAAGCGTGTGTTTCGATGATGCCATTTTGTTTATCGACCCAGACTCTGCATAGGCGGAAGCTAACTTCTCACTCACACTCTGGGTGCGTTCCTCCTTGAGGATGGACTTGAGACGGCCAGCCCGGCGCTGATGGCGGCAACGTCTTCAGCAGTGCGCCGGTGGTCGGATGGAACAAGTGGAACGCCAGGGGAATAACGGCATTATAGAATAACCTGCCAGCGAAAGCTATTTTTGCGCCAGCGCCAACCCTTTTTCCCGCATCCGTTTGTTTTATGGCGCTGTCTGCATTTGTGGCATCCCTCCTTTTTTGGCCATTCGCTTTTGCCCGGAATCTTGGCTGTGGGTTATCATGGGGTGGTTAAGGATAACCCTTGATTCAATCAAATACAATGAGTCAAATCCCATATTTCATCTAAAAAAGGAATAAGAACCATGGCCTACCAAAAAATCAAAGTCCCTGCCAATGGCGAGAAAATCACCATCAAGAATGGCGAACTTATCGTTCCCGATCATCCCATTATCGCATTCATCGAAGGTGATGGCACCGGTCCCGACATCTGGGCGGCTGCGCACCGCGTGCTGGAAGCGGCTGTCGAAAAGGCTTATGGCGGCAAGCGTAGTCTGGTGTGGATGGAAACCTACGCAGGCGAAAAAGCTGTCAAGGTTTATGGCGAGGGCGTGTGGCTGCCCGACGAGACCCTGGAAGCCTATCGAGAATTTCTGGTAGGCATCAAAGGCCCGCTGACCACCCCCATCGGCGGCGGCATCCGCAGCCTGAATGTGGCTCTGCGTCAGAAGCTGGATTTGTATGTGTGTCTGCGCCCGGTCAAATACTTCGACGGCACCCCCAGCCCGGTCAAGCATCCCGAATACATCGACATGGTCATCTTCCGTGAGAATACGGAAGACATCTACGCCGGCATCGAGTGGATGTCGGGCACGCCCGAGGCCAAGAAGGTCGTTGACTTCCTGCAGAACGAGATGGGCGTCACCAAGATTCGCTTCCCCGAAACCTCCAGCATCGGCATCAAGCCCGTCTCCAAAGAAGGCACCTGGCGACTGGTGCGGGACGCCATCAAATACGCCATCAAATACAATCGCAAGTCTGTGACTCTGGTGCACAAGGGCAACATCATGAAGTTCACCGAGGGCGCTTTCCGCGATTGGGGTTATCAGGTCGCCAAAGAGGAGTTCGGCTCCAAGGACCTGGACGGCGGCCCGTGGCAGGTCATCACCCTGGATGACGGCCGCGAGATCATCGTCAAGGACGTCATCGCCGACGCCTTCCTGCAGCAGATTCTCACCCGTCCGCGAGAATACGATGTCATCGCCACCCTGAACCTGAACGGCGACTACATCAGCGACGCGCTGGCCGCGCAGGTGGGCGGCATCGGCATCGCTCCCGGCGCCAACATCAATTACGAGACCGGCGCCGCCATCTTCGAGGCCACCCACGGCACCGCGCCCAAGTACGCGGGCCTGGACAAAGTGAACCCCAGCTCCGTCATCCTCTCCGGCGAGATGATGTTCCGCTACATGGGCTGGGACGAGGCTGCTGATCTCATCAACAAGACCATGGAATACACCATCAAGGCCAAGACCGTCACCTATGACTTCCACCGTCTGATGGAAGGCGCCACCAAGCTCAAGTGCTCCGAGTTCGGCGACGCCCTCATCGCCAACATGGACAAAGTGCTCTAATCTGCATCACATCCCCAAAAAACTAAGCTCCCTGCCCTGTGGCGGGGAGTTTTTTATTGCGGTCTCCGCCAGGGGCGTCGGGCGGGGCCTCCCATATCCAGCCGCAAATCCGCCTGCACCCGCTCTCGATCCGCCTCTGAGTCAAAGTGCAGAAAAGCGACGTCCTCCAAGGGCTTGCCTTTTTCGTTGAAACGCCGCCAGCGCAGGCGCAGGCCCGGCTTGCCTTCCTCCCCGTAATATATCCGGCCCGGCGTCACCTCCAGCAGGTCTGCGGGCGAGATGAAGAGATACCACATGCCCAGGGTCTCGGGGTTCACCTGACCGACCCTGAGGAAGCGGGTGGGCGTGCGTCGGGCCATGATGGCGTGTTCTCGGGTCTCGAAGGTGCGATAAAAAGCGATAAGGTCGGTCCAGTCATCCTCCATGCCCTCCACATGAAAATGGCCGCTGGCGCGATGCAGCAGCTTGTCCTCGGGCCATAGGGGCGCGGGCGCGTCTTCGGGCGGCTGGGGATGTTGTTCGGGGACGAAATGGATGTAATAGCGACGGCGGGCGAAGCGGTTGCTGACGCTGAGGATGACGATGGCGAGCAGGGGGGCTAAAGCAATCATCCAGCCGCCGGGCGGGCGCAGCAGCAGGATTATCATGGCCAGCAGCGCCAGCATCCAGTTCAGCCATGTGCGCAGCTTCACCTCCACGAAATAGTGGCGGTCGAGATTATAGAGAAGTCGATAATAGCTGCCGATGAGTTTGTGCATGATAAAGGATGGATGCGAGAAGTGTGACGCCCTCTATTTTGCCACCTCTACGGGCGTGAGGCAAGCTGCTCGATTCCAGGGGATGCGTTCAAAATTGGGGCGAAGCCCCAGTGGTTGACATGATGGCATTCAATCGCCGGAAAAGTTGGATGAATGGTATAATTCATCATTCGCAACAACGTTGTGGTCCCGTTTTTTTTCGATCAATGCAGAACGCCAGAAGATGATCCCCATTTCACTCAACACCTGGTTGATTCCCCAACTTCATATTCCCGATGGCTTTCTTAGCCTTGCCGTTTCTTTGTTTTTTTGGCTGATCGCCATCATTTTTATCGCTATTGCCGCCCGAAAGGTGCAGCAGGATTTCGATGACCGGCGAACGCCCCTGATGGGCATCCTGGCTGCCTTCATCTTTGCCGCCCAGATGCTCAACTTCCCCATTGCCGGAGGAACCAGCGGGCATCTGCTGGGCGGAGCGCTGGCGGCCATCCTGCTGGGGCCTTGGGCCGCCATCCTTGTCATGGCCGCAGTCATCGGCGCCCAGGCGCTGCTCTTTCAGGATGGCGGTTTTCTGGCCATGGGGGCCAACATCTTCAACATGGGTATTCTCACCGCGCTCATCGGCTTCGGGCTCTATCGCGGCGCGCTGCGGGGCGCTAAGCGCTTCAAGCTGATCATTGCCGCTATCGCCGCCTGGCTTTCGGTGATGGCGGGCGCATTGAGCACGTCTCTTCAGCTCTGGTTGAGCGGAACCGCCTCGCTGCAGGTGGTCATGCCCGCCATGCTGGGCGTGCATGCGTTTATCGGCGTCGGCGAGGCGTTGATTACGGTCGGGGCGCTGGCTTTCATCTTCAAAACCCGGCCCGATTTGCTTAGCGCGGGCGAGGTGCGCGGGCGCGGCGGCCGGGGATGGATCGCAGCCGGGGGCATCATCACCCTGCTTACGGTGCTCCTGGCCCCTCTCGCCTCGGCCAATCCCGACGGGCTGGAACGCGTGGCCGAAAAGCTGGGCTTTATCAATGCGGGGCGAGGCGCGCCCTATCAGATATTCCCCGATTACACCATCCCCTTGCTGGGAGAAACGCCCCTTTCCACCATTCTGGCCGGGGCCATCGGCGCCTTGGCGGCAGGCGTCATCGTCGTGTTGGCGATGCGTTTGTTGCGCCAGAGGCCAGATCAATCCCTCTCAGCCGGCGATCAGTAGCTCGCTCATCCGATGCAATCCTTTGAGCGTTACCAAACGGGCAATAGTTTTTTGCACCGCCTGGCCCCCCGGGTCAAGGTCGTGATGACCGCACTGTTCATTCTCTCAGCGCTTCTCATTCCCGATGGCGCCTGGACGGCATTTCTGCTTTCGCTGATGATGTTGCTGGTCCTCATCAGGATCGCAGCGGCGCCGATAGGGATGGCGTTCAAGCGATCGTTGGTGATCTTGCCCTTTACGTTGACTGCGTTTAGCGTTCTCTTTGTGACGCCGGGCGCCCCGCTGATTGTCCTGCATCCGGGCCCGTGGACGTTGACGATGACAGATGCGGGCGTTATCCGCTTCGCCAGCATCCTCGCTCGCAGCCTGTTGGCCGTGAAGATCGCCATCCTCCTCACCGCCACGACTCCCTTTCCCGATCTGCTGCACGCATTCCGGCATCTGCATTTGCCGCGGACGCTGGTGAGCATCCTGGCCTTCATGTATCGCTATCTGTTCGTGCTCGGCGATGAGGCCACCCGACTGATGCGGGCGCGCCAGGCCCGCAGCGCCCGTCTGCCCGGACGCTCCGGCGGCGCAAATCTCATGTGGCGGGGGAAGGTGGCGGGAGGCATGGCGGGGCAGCTCTTTCTGCGCAGCCTGGAACGAGGCGAGCGGGTGCATCAGGCGATGCTGGCCCGCGGCTATCGCGGTCACATCTACACCCTGAATCCCCATGTTGTCACCCGGCGGGATTGGCTGTTTGCGGCGGCGGGCGTCTTCCTCCTGCTCCTCATCCAGCTCATTGCCCGATTCCCCCTTCTTTGAAACCAACCCATCATGCCCGTCACCCATCCTCAAGATCACACCGCCCGCCCGACGTCCTCCCGCACCGCCGCAGGCCCGGCCCTGGCCATCAGCAATCTCACGTTTGCCTATCCCGATGGCCGAGAAGCGCTGCGAGCTGTTTCGTTCACGGTGCAACCCGGAGAAAAAGTGGCGCTGGTGGGGCCCAATGGCGCCGGCAAAAGCACTCTGCTCCTGCACTTCAACGGCATCTTGCAGGGACAAGGCGAGATGCGGGTGATGGGAAAATCGGTGATGAAGGCTAATCTGCCCGAAATTCGGGCGCAGGTGGGCATGGTCTTCCAGAATCCCGATGATCAGCTTTTCTCGCCCACGGTGTACGAAGATGTCGCGTTTGGCCCGCTGCACATGGGCCTGGATGAGCCTGAAGTGCGCCGCCGCGTGGCCGAGGCTTTGGCTCTGGTGGGGATGAGCGACTACGCTGAGCGTCTTTCCTACCATCTCAGCATGGGCGAAAAAAAGCGCATCGCCATCGCCACCGCGCTTTCCATGCGCCCGCACATCCTGGCCCTGGACGAGCCTTCGGCCGGGCTGGATCCCCGGGCCCGACGACGGCTCATCGGCCTGCTGCAGGAGCTGCCCCAAACCCAGATCATCGCCACCCACGACATGCTTCTGGTGCGGGAGCTGTGCTCGCGCATGGTGCTCATGGACGAAGGCCGCATCATCGCAGACGGGCCCGCCCATCGCCTTTTCGAAGACCAGGCGCTGCTGGAAGCGCATGGTCTGGAGCGCCCGGCTTGCTGAAACGCTTCTCCGCCCATGTGTTCCAAAAGTGGGGAAAAAGCGGGAAAAATGGTATAATGAAGCGTTGTGAAAAGAAGGCTTTGGCGCATCGCCAGGGATGTTGGTTGTGTCCTGAAATGCGACGCGCCGACCCTCCAAAACGACATTTTTTCCTCACCTTTCATCTAAAATCCGACTGACGTTATTTCAGTCTTCACGTCGTTAGCTGCACACAAAACACTACACACCGACCCTTATGCCCGAAGAAAGCAAATCTCAAGACCCCAATTTCAACGAAGACGGCTCCCGCGCCGACGGCTTCCAACTGGCCCGCGTCGTGCGGCCCGCCCCCATCGAAACCGAGATGCGGGTCTCTTACCTCGACTACGCCATGAGCGTCATCGTGGCCCGGGCCCTGCCCGACGCCCGCGACGGCCTCAAGCCCGTGCATCGCCGCATCCTCTATGTGATGCACGACATGGGCCTGCACCACAACCGCCCCTACAAGAAATCGGCCCGTATCGTGGGCGAAGTGCTGGGCAAATACCATCCCCATGGCGATAGCGCCGTCTACGACGCCATGGTGCGCATGGCCCAGGACTTCAGCCTGCGCTATCCCCTGGTGGATGGCCAGGGCAACTTTGGCTCTATCGACGGCGACAGCGCCGCGGCCATGCGCTACACCGAGGCCCGGCTGGCCCGCATCGCCGGGGAGTTGCTCACCGATATCGAAAAAGATACGGTGGACTGGGCGCCCAACTTCGATGAATCGTTGCAAGAGCCCAAAGTGCTGCCCGCCCGCCTGCCCAATCTGCTCCTGAATGGGGCCAGCGGCATCGCCGTGGGCATGGCCACCAACATCCCTCCGCACAACCTGGGCGAGATCGCGGACGCGCTGATCTACATGATCGACCGCTGGGATGACATTCACGAGGTGCAACTGCCCGAGCTGATGCAATTCGTCAAGGGGCCCGATTTCCCCACCGGCGGCATCATCATGGGCCTGGATGGGATCAAGCAGGCCTTCGCCACGGGGCGGGGCCGGGTCATCGTGCGGGCCAAAACCGAGATCGAGGAGATGAAGAGCGGGCGTTTCCGCATCATCGTCACCGAAATCCCCTACCAGGTGAACAAGACCACCCTCATCGAGCGCATCGCCGCCCTGGTGCGAGAAGGACGCCTGGACAGCATCTCGGGCCTGCGGGATGAAAGCGACCGCAAGGGCATGCGCATCGTCATCGAACTGAAACGGGGGGCTGTGCCTCGCAAGGAGCTGAACAAGCTCTTCAAATACACCTTCCTCCAGACCACCTTCGGCGTCAACAACCTGGCCCTGGTCAACAACGAGCCCCACACCCTCCCCCTCAAGCGGATGTTGATGATCTACATCGATCACCGCATGGAGGTCATCACCCGCCGCACCCGCTGGGAGCTGGCCCAGGCCGAGGCCCGCCTGCACATCCTGGAGGGCCTGCGCATCGCCCTGGACTTTTTGGATGAGGTGATCAAGACCATCCGCGGCAGCCGCACGGTGGATGAAGCGCGTAGCGCTTTGATGGAACACTTCGGCCTCACCCAGATTCAGGCCCAGGCCATCCTCGATATGCCGCTGCGTCGCCTGGCCGCGCTGGAACGACAGAAGATCGAAGACGAATACAACGAGCTCACCGCCCGCATCGGCTATCTCAACGGCCTGCTGGCCGATCCCCACGAGATTTTGCAGCTCATTCGCGAGGATGTGCTGTATCTGAAAGAGACTTACGCTGACGAACGCCGCACCCGCATCGATCCCCACGGCATCGGCGAATTCCGCGAGGAGGATTTGATCACCCAGCGCGGGGTCATCATTACTCTCACCCAGAGCAATTACATCAAGCGCACCGACGCCGGCGTCTTCAAGTCTCAGGGTCGGGGCGGCAAGGGCGTCAAGGGCGTGGCCACCAAGGCCGAGGATGTGGTGGTGCGCTCCCTCTTCGCCCGCACGCTGGATCATATTCTGTTCTTCACCAACCAGGGACGGGTCTACTCCGAGCGGGCCTTCAACATCCCCGAAGGCAGCCGCACCGCCCGCGGTTACCACGTTAGTAACGTTCTTAATCTTCAGAACAATGAAACTGTTGCGGCGGTGATTCCGGTTGAGGATTTCGAGAAGTCGGAATATATCGTGCTTTGCACCCGCCGCGGGCGCATCAAGCGCATGACTCTGAGCGAATTCGCGCGAGTGCGCCCCTCCGGCATCATTGCCATGAATATCCCGGCCGACGACGAGCTGGTCAGCGTGGAGCTCACCCATGGCGACGAGGATATCGTCATCGTCACCCGCGGGGGCAAGGTGCTGCGCTTCCACGAAAGCGCCATCCGCCCCATGGGCCGCACCGCCACGGGCGTGCGTGGCATCCGCCTGATGGGGGATGATCAGGTGACGGCCATGACCGCTATGGATGGCCAGCATGATCTGCTCATCGTCACCGAGCAAGGCTGGGGCAAGCGCGTGGCGCCCGAGGAGATTCCCACCAAGGGGCGTTACACTCAGGGCGTTTGGATTACTGATCACAAACGGCTGAATGAGACCGGGCCCATCGTGGTGGCCATGATCGCCGATGAGGAGGATGATGTGGCGTTTATGACTCGCAACGGCATCGCCATGCGCACCCGGATGCAGGATATCAGCGCCCTGGGCCGGGCCACGCGCGGCGTGCGCTGCGTGCGCCTGCAAGAAGGCGACGCCCTGGTCTCCGCCGCCCGCATCGAAAAGATCGAGCAACAGGCTACAACGAATAACGACCAATCAACAACCACCGAGCAACAACCGGCAGAAGACGCACCGCCGAACACTGATTTATAAACTGGAGTCTGGCGAAAATGAAATTGCGCCAGGCTTCGTACGCATCATATCCAATGATCTGACGAAAATAGACCAAAGGACGAAGATTGACGAAAAAGAATCGTCACTTTTCGTCTACATTCGTCCATTTTCGTCTCATGGGAAGAGATTATCAGTAACAATCCGAGTGAAACTGAGTTCAAAGCAAAAAACGCCAGCGTCCAGTTATAAATAGAACGCAGAGAACGCTTGAAAATCTGATCGGCGCAGATGAAAAAGATAGAAAATTCGATAGAGATTCATTCGAGATTCAATAGAGATTCAATAGAGATTCGGTGGAGATTCAGAATCTCAATGAATCTAGATGAGTCTCAATGAATCTCGATGAGTCTCCCTGAATCTCCATGAGTCACACTGAAATGACCCTCTCTTATCTGCTGGGCCGCAAGCCCGGCCTGCAACTGGCCTTTTTCCCCAATCTGGACCCGGACGCGGTGCTGGAGACGATCGTCGCGTTCGCCAACACCGAGGGGGGCGACATCGTAGTGGGCGCGGATGAAAGCGGGCATGTGTGGGCGGGCATGCAGGCCGAGGATGCAGAGGACATCGTGGGCATGGCCATCACCCAGGTGCGACCGCCGGTGCAGGTGGAGGCGGAGACTTATGAGCTGCCCCGGGGCACGGTGCTGGTGTTCCATGTGGGCCGCAGCCCCGAGCTGCATTCTCTGCCCGATGGTCGGGTGCTGGCCCGCCGCGGGAGCGAGAATCGGGCGCTGACGGGCCAGGATCTAACCCTGGCCGCGGTGGGCCGGGCCACGGGCGCATTCGAGCTGGAGGAAGTCCCCGGCGCGACCATCGCAGATTTTGATGACGATGTCATCGCCGAATATATCGAGCATCGCCAGCGCCGCAACCCCACCGGTTTTGTGGGCCCCACCGAAACGCTGCTCAAACAGATTGGGGCGCTGAGCGAGCGCGGCGCGGCTACCGTCAGCGGCATGTTGCTTTTTGGCCGGGATCCGCAGGTTTTCTTGCCCCAGGCGGGCCTCACCTTCGTCAAATTTCCGGGCGTCGACCGGCATGGCGGCCAGGGCGAGATCGGCTACGGGCGGCGGGTGGATGTAGGCGGCCCGCTGGCCCGCATGATCGAACGCACCTGGCAGGTGGTGTGGGAGAGTATGGACAAAAAAGCGGTGGTGCGAGGTCTGCAGCGGGAGGAGGAGACCGAATACCCCATGATCGCGGTGCGCGAGGCGCTGGTCAACGCGGTGGCGCATCGGGATTATCGCATCATGGGCCGCCGCATCGAGGTGATGATGTTCAAGGATCGGCTGGAAATCACTTCTCCCGGCGGCCTGCCCGGCTACATCACCCTCAAGAACATCGTGGACGAGCACTTCAGCCGCAATCCCCGCCTGGTCAATGGCCTGCTGCAATGGGGCTACATCGAAGAGCTGGGCCTGGGCGTGGACAAAATGATCGAGACCATGGTCTCAGCCGGGCATCCTGCGCCCGAGTTTCGGGCCACGCCCCACAGCTTCACCGTTATCCTGCGCAAGGGCCACGAAGTGGGCGTGCACCATCCCCGCCCCCAATGGGAAGGCAACATGAACGAGCGCCAGATGAAGGCGTTGCAATGGGTGCAGGAATACGGGCGCATCACCAACCGGGATTATCGGCAGTTGTGCCCCAACGTCAGCGCCGAAACCCTGCGCCTGGATCTGGCCAATCTGGTGGACAAGGGCGTGCTGCTGAAGATCGGCGTCAAAAAGGGCACCTACTACGTGCTCAAACGCAAACCGCAGTAATCCCAAACGCATCAGCTTCGCTGTTTGGGATAAATTTGGGAAAAGTTTGGGAAAAACCAAATTTGGGAAAAATTTGGGATATTTGGGATAAAATTTGGGTTATCCCAGGGCTTGCAGCTTCTCCACCAGCTTGACGTAGCGTTTTTTGGCTACCTCTTCGGGCATGCCTTTCAGCTTTTTCCAGGCGTCATATTTGGCCCGGCCCGCGAAATCGGTGAAGCCGGGACGTTTGCCCTGCACATCGCCGGCGGTGGCCTGTTTGTAGTAAGCGTAGAGCTTGAGCAGCGTATCGTTATCCGGGCGTTGAGGAAGGTTGGTGGCGGCTTTGGCCGCGGCCTCGAATCGGGCCTGCAAATCTTCGGAGGGCATCAAGATATTCCTTTGAGTGATGACAGTAATCGTATCCACAAAGTATGGCATGGCGGCCGGGGATGTGCAAGCGGCGTCGCCAGCGGGCGGCGGAATGATTCTGCATTCGGCGGAAGAAAAGGGTATAATGGCGTAAATCCCCTCTTTTCGAAATCGATGTAAAATTCGTGATGAGCGACCTTCAACGACGATTCGCCCCCTTTCGAGCCCGGATGCAGGCCGAGGCCCTGCCCGAGCTTTTTATCGAGACCTTCCGACACTATTACGCCCAACTGGCTGCGGGCGAAACCGGCGCCATCCCGGAGACGGAAATCGAGCCTGTGCGCGATTTGCCCGACGCCGAGTCCCTGCCCGAGGACATGGCCCGGGCGGGCGTTGACCATTTGCCGCAGACGGTGTTCATCAAGCTCAACGGCGGCCTGGGCACCAGCATGGGCCTGCAAAAGGCCAAATCGCTGCTCCCGGTCAAAGAGGGGCTCACCTTCCTTGACATCATCGCCCGCCACGCCCTGCATCACCGCATCCCCCTGGTTTTGATGAACAGCTTCAACACCCGGGATGATTCGCTGGCCCTGTTGAAAAATTATCCTGACCTGTGGGGCGACATTCCCCTGGACTTCGTCCAGCACAAGGCCCCGAAAATCCGGCAGGACACGCTGGAGCCGGTCTCCTGGCCCGCCAACCCGGCGCTGGAATGGGCCCCGCCCGGCCACGGCGACATCTACACCGCCCTGGTCACCAGCGGCATGTTGGATGCGCTGCTGGCCCGCGGCTACGAATACGCATTCGTCTCCAACTCCGACAACCTGGGCGCTTCGCTGGACCCGGCCATCCTGGGCTATTTCGCAGAGAACCGGCTGCCCTTTATGATGGAGGTGGCGAATCGCACGGAATCAGACCGGAAGGGCGGGCATCTGGCCCGGCGCAAGCGCGATGGCCAGCTCATCCTGCGAGAATCGGCGCAATGCCCGGATGAAGACAAAGACGCCTTTCAGGATATCTCCCGGCATCGCTATTTCAACACCAACAACCTCTGGTTCCACCTGCCCGCGCTCAAGCGGGTGATGGGTGAGCGGGGCGGCGTGCTGGGCCTGCCCATGATCCGCAACAGCAAGACCGTGGACCCGCGTGATCCTGCCTCCACGCCCGTCTATCAGATCGAAACCGCCATGGGTTCGGCCATTGCCGTGTTCGAGGGCGCTCAGGCCCTGCGCGTGCCCCGCAGCCGTTTCTCGCCGGTCAAGACCACCAACGAACTGCTGGCCGTCCGCTCCGACGCCTTCATCCTCACCGATGATTATCGGGTGATGCTGCACCCGCAGCGCGCGGGCCAGACCGTGGCGGTGGATCTGGACCCGAAATTCTACAAACTCATCGACCAGTTCGACGCCTGTTTTCCCTACGGCCCGCCCTCATTGCTGCGTTGCGATAAATTGGTGGTGCGGGGCGATGTGGTGTTCGGAAAAAATATCGCGCTGGAGGGCGAGGTGGAGATCATCAACGAGGACCCCGATCCCTATTTCTTCGATGAAGAGCAGGCCGAACTCTGGCTCGGGCATCATCACCACCACGACTCCCACTTCTTTCTTTCGGAAAGCTGACAGCCACCAAAGAAAAACGCCCGGCTGTGAAAATCGGGCGTTTCTGGATTCGGGATAACAAGAAGCGTCAGCGCAGGCTTTCTTGCGAATAGGCCTCCACCCTGGCCGCGTCCTCTTTTGTGATCAGATCGGGGCCGGTCAATGTGATCTTGACCGCAGGCTTGCTGAGATTTTGATGGTATAGGGTCAGATACATGATGGGGAGATAGCCCTGCAGATAAGGTTGCTGGTCCACCAAAAACAGCATTTCGCCATCTTTGAGCGCCTGCAGCATAGTCGGCGAAAGATCGAAAGCGGCCAGTTTGACCTTGCCTATCAGGTCGTTTTCTTGCAACGCATCCAGCGCAGGCTCGCCCACGCTGGGTCCCAGGGCCAGAATGCCGTCGATGTTCGCATCCTGCGCCAGGGCGTCGGCAATGAGCTTTTGGGCCTGGACTGGATCATCAGTTTCCACCACCAGATTGGTCACCGAGCCGTTTGCATTGCTCAGGGCGTCGGCGAAGCCCTGGCAGCGCACCTGCAACGCCGTATTGTCCGCCTCCTGAATCAGGCACAATCCCCTGGTGACGCCAGCTTTCGACAGACGATCGCCCGCGGCGGAGCCGGCGGTGTATTCGCTCTGGCCGAAATGCCCGAGCACGCCCAATTGTTCGGCCACGCCGCTGCCGGAGTTCAGCGAAACCACCGGAATGCCGGCGTCGAGGGCTTTCTGGATGTGCGGGCCCAAAATTTCGGCGTTGGGAATAGAGACGGCGATGCCGTCAGGATGGGCGGCCACCGCGTCGTCGATCATCTTCGCCATGGCATCGAGATTAAACGTGTCGGGGGATTGATAGTCCGCCTGAACTCGCATATCTTCGGCGGCTTGCTCGACGCCGTTTTTCACCACAGCCCAGAATTTGCTGGTGGCGCTGCCATGCGTGATCACCACAAAATGCCAGGGCCGAGCTTCGGGGCGGGGCTGGGCCGCGGTCTCGGTCTCGCTGCACATGCCATCCGACTCGCTCGTATCGATTTTGGTCGACGGCTGGGTTTCTGCGGTCTGTGTGGATGTCGGCTCGATCGCAGGCGTATCGGACTGTTTGGCGCCACAAGCGCCGACAATCAGCGCCGTGACGAGAATGATCAAAATGATTGGCAAAGATCGTTTACGCATATTTCTTTTTCCTTCATAAGGTGAGATGGGGCGGTCGAAAATTGGCCCGAAATCCTTTTGTACCACAGTCTTCCGCATACTCCCAAACATTTCCGTTTACATTACTGGAGTCTGGCGAAAATTATTTTGGCCGCTTTTCAAGTCATTTTTTGACACAAATTAAGCGAATTTATCGAATTTTTCTCTTCTTTTTTCGTATAATTCGTGTCAATTCGCGTCAAAATCAAAAACGCCAGTGTCCCGTACATTATGAAAGATGAATGATGGCAGAGCAGTGCGTTATTGCAGAAATAGGGCGTATGGGGTATCCTTCGCCTCATGAAAACAGAGATTTTTTTCCGTAAGATAGAGAAGGCTCAGCGGCCGGTGGTCGTGGACGTTTGGGCTCCCTGGTGCGCGCCCTGCCGCCGCATGGAGCCCCTGCTGGAGGAGCTGCAGGAAGTGTATGCCGGGCGCGTGGATGTTCTTAAGGTCAACGCCGATGAATCTCAGCCGCTGGTGAAGCAATTGGGCGTGCTGGGCATCCCCACCACCATCGTTTATCGGGATGGGCGGGAGATCGGGCGGCGCACGGGCGCACTGGGGCGCTCCGATCTGACGCTGATGTTCGACGCGGCGCTCTCGGATGCGGTGATGAAAATCCCGGCCATGAGTCGGCGCACCCGCATCATCCGTCTGGCCCTGGCGGCGATTGCTTTTATTTTGGGCTTTGTGCTGACGCCCGGCTGGCCCCTGTTTGTGGTGGCCGCAGCCCTGCTGCTGCTCGCCTTCTACGACTACATTCCGGGCGTGCGAGAATTTCGGGATCGCATGATCCTCAAATTGCTGAACGCCGCCGCCGAAGTCCGGGACGAAGGCGCATGAACGCCGCCCTGCCCTTATTCGAAAAATCCGCTGTCTGATGCTATGATTGTGACGTATTGCGCCGAGTGTCCATGACGCTGATACGATGCTTGTCGCCTCACCCTTCATCTTCGAAAGCCAAAGGAGTTTTTCGTGACCAACCTGGTATTTGCCCCCATTCCTCAGCAGATGCGTCTCACTGATGATGACTTCACCCTCACGCCCGGCCTTATCGCCGTCAATGCGTCCCAGCCGTGGGCGCTGGATTTCACCGCCCGGCAGTTGCAGAAGACGGTCGCGGAGACCGCGGGCGTGCATCTGGACATCGTGGCCGGGAATCCCGCCCCCGATCAGGCCCGCATCATCCTCAACGTGGCTGTCGGCGCCAGCCGTCATCCCCAGGGCTACGATCTTGCCATC
>JALSPL010000006.1 GCA_026985975.1 Anaerolineae bacterium
GGACGGCTATCGCTGCACCGTATGCGGCGCGGCCGAGCGCCCGGGCCAACAGCACGATGTGCATCACATCCGCCCTTTCCGCTCCTTTGGCTACATCCCCGGCGTCAATGAAAACTACCTGCTGGCCAACAAGCTGGAGAATCTGCGCACCCTGTGTCGCTCATGCCATCGCCAGGTGGAGCGGGGGCAGCGTTTGCGCTCGGGCCTGAGCGGGCTGGCCTATCTCTTGCACAATCTTGCCCCCCTGCATCTTATGTGCGATCCCAACGATTTGGGCTATCTGGTTGATCCTCAGGCCAGGCATACCGACCGCCCCACCATCATCCTCTACGATAAAGCTCCGGCCGGCATCGGGCTTTCTGAGCGGCTGTACGAGTTGCAGCCTCAGCTTTTGCGGGCGGCGCTGGATGTGGTGACCACGTGCGGGTGCAGTCAGGGCTGCCCGGCCTGCGTGGGCCCAGCCAGCGAAGGGGCCGAGGCCCTGGATTGGGATGTGAAAGCGCTGACCCGGGCGCTGCTGGAGGCGCTGTTGGCATAAAAAAGCCCCGCCGCAACGGGCGAGGCTTAAAAAGAACACGATAGTAGCGTTTACTCTGGTCTCTCAGTGGTGATATTTTCGGCTTTCACCCATCCCAGGCCGGTGGGGGCGTCGATGAGGTACCAGGTGTCGCCATCAGCCTTCTGGATATCCTTGACCTCGACGGCAACGCCTCTTTCCTGTTGGGCGATAATCCGTAGATCGCCCGGCGCTTTGTAAAGATTCACCAGATAAGCTTTGCCCGTAAGATAAGCAATGTCTCCCACCTTCGGGCCGCCGATCTTGTCTGCGCCGCCCTCCTGGACGATTTCCAGATTTTCAGCTTTCACCCACCCCTGACCAGCCGGCGCCTGAACGAGATACCAGGTCTCGCCATCAACATGGGTGACATCCTGCACCTCGACCTCCACCCCTTTTTCTTGCTGGGTCAAAATACGGGTGGAACCCGCCTCTTTGTAGATATTGACCAGATAGGCTTTGCCCACCAGGGCGGCCTTGGTGCCTGAAGGAATAACCTCGCCCCCGGCCTCGGTCTTGCCGCCAGGGGTGGCTGTTTTTTTGATCACAATAGCGCGAGACTCTTTGGCCCGGGCCGTTGCTTCGGCCGGGGTGATGACCTCGCCTTTCACACAGGACGCCAACAGCAGTACAACTGCGCTGGCAATCAACAGCAAAACCAGTTTAACGAATATGCGAGAATTATTTTTCATAGAAACGATTATCCAGAGGCAATGAAAGATTAGCGGCCATGGATGCGCGGATCAATCGCATCGCGAATGCCGTCACCCATGTAGTTGAAAGCCAGCGTCAAAAGCGTCAACGCGGTGCCGGGAACCAGAACCAGATGAGGATTTGATTTGATGCCGAGATAGCCTTCGGAGATCATGATGCCCCAACTGGGAGTGGGAGGATTGACGCCCAGACCGATAAAGCTCAAGAACGCTTCCAGGCCGATGTAGCCGGGGATGGCCATCGATTCCAGCACCAGCAACGGGCCAATGATGTTGGGCAGCAGGTGTTTGAAGATAATGCGATTGTTGCCGGCGCCAATGGAGCGGGCGGCTTCCACATATTCCTTTTTCTTGTGCGACAGGATCTGACCTCGGGCCTGACGGGCCATGCCCAGCCAACTGAGCGCGCCAATAGCGATAAACATAAACAGCAACCCGCCCATCGCCTGATCCAGATCGATGAGGAAGCCTGCAAAGCCCGTCGCTCCTGCTCGGGCCAGCGCCTTGAAGTAAACCGTCATGATAATGATAATGACCAGCACCGGCAGGGCCCACAAGAAATCCACAATACGCATCATAATGTCATCAGTCTTGCCGCCGAAATAACCGGAGATGACGCCGTAAATGGTGCCGATAATCAAACTCACCGAGGAACCGATAATTGCCACCAGCAGGGAAATGCGGGAACCATAGATAACACGGCTGAGCAGATCGCGTCCCAGGCCGTCGGCGCCGAGAATATACACTGTACAACCAAAGTCCATGGGCGTCTCTTTCCAGTGACACAGCTCATATTTATCGGTGGTGATGACATAGGGCGTCATAGGCTTGGCGCGAGCATAAGATGTATTCTGCACGTTGAAACCATACGGCGTAAAGAAGGGGGCGAAAACAGCCAGCGTTGCAATAATCAGAATAAAGACCACGCTGATCATGGCCACTTTGTTCCGCTTGAATTCACGCACAGCGTCGCCCATGGGTGAACGCGGCTTGCCCTTTAATTGTCCAAACTCCTGCCCGAGTTGTTCTAATGATGCGTTTTCTGCAGCCATATTTTATCCTTTCAGAGGGGATGAAATGAAAAACAAGCGTCGAATAAGGTCAATCGTAACGAATGCGGGGATCCAACCAGGCATAGACAATATCGACAAACAGATTGCCCAGCACCAGCATAATGGAAAAAATCAGCGTCAGGCTAGAGAGCAGAAAATACTCGCGTTGCTCGATGCTCATCAAAAATTGTCGCCCCATCCCATTGAGAGCAAAAATCTGCTCCACCACAAAAGTGCCGGTAAGGACGCCAGCCAGCAGCGGCCCCAAAATCGTCGCGACAGGAATCAATGAATTTTTGAGAGCGTGACGAATAATGACAGTGCGTTCCTTCAACCCTTTGGCCCGGGCTGTGCGGATGTAATCAGACATCAGCACCTCCAGCAGGCTGGCGCGGGTGAGCCGGGCGATGCTGGCAGACATGGCTGTGCCCAATGTAAAGACCGGCAACACGGCGTGCGTCCAGAACTGCCAGGTCGGCTTGGGCAGAAAGCCCAGCACCCACGGCGGCTCCGCTCCCCAAAAAGCAATGGGCAACACCTTCAGCCAGACGCCAAAGATGAGAATCAACAGCGGGCCCAATACGATGTTATTGATGGAAACGCCCAACACAGCCACAAATGTAGCGGTGTAATCCACCCAGCTATTGCGCCGCAGGGCGGCAAAGATGCCGGCGGGAACGCCAATGGCGAAGGCCAGGAACACAGCAAGAGAGCCCAATTGGATGGAGACGGGCCAAGTCTGAGCGACGATATCATTCACGGTTTGGCTTCGCATACGCATCATTGGCCCTAAATCGCCACGGGCCAACATTTTCAGATAATTCCAGAACTGAATATAAAGCGGCTGATCCAGTCCAAAACGACGCTCCATAATGATACGCATTTGTTCAGGCATGGCCTTCTCGCCAACATTGGAGAAAGGGCCGCCGGGCAGGGCATGCACCACAGCAAAAGTAAACAGCACAATCGCGAAAACAACCGGAACAGAAACAATAAGACGTCTGATGATATACCGAGTCATACAATCACTCCATGAAAAGTGAGTAGATTTTCCTGGTTAAATCCTCATGAAAAACGCCTTTGAAATACAAAAGCGCCTTTCACGAGCATTCAACAATGGCGGGAGAGGGACGCCGTAGCGCCCCCCTCCAACCAGTATAGGCTTATTTGCCCATTGCAGCCATCTGAGCGGCCTGATCGATGGTCCAGTTGTAGAACTGTTCGCCACCAAAGAGGGCGCGCGGGGCTGTCAACCAACTGTGCTGCGCCACGAAAGCGATGCGCAGGTACAGCGGAGCGAAGGGCATCTCGCCATCTTTGCCGAAGAAGTCTTCTTCAATCTGGCGGTACATCTCGATGCGCTTGTCAGGATCGGTCTCCTCGCGAGCTTTGACGATCATGTCATCAATCTCGTTGCAGGTGCGCTTCATGCGGTTGCCGGGGTTGTCACACCACAGCACATCGCCAACCCAGTTGTTCTCGTCGGGATAGTCGGGGCCCCAACCGAGGGTCCACATATGAGGAGCTTCCTCATCGGGCACGTCGGCGGCGGTGGCTCCCAACAGCTCACGGAAGGATTGCTGCTCGATCTGGATGACGTCGGGGCTGCAACCCAGATGCTCCTGCCACTGCTGCTGAGCGAATTCAATCCAGTTCAGGGTGGACTGACCGCTGTAGCCCAGCAGAGTGACGGTGGGGAAGCCTTCGCAGTTGGGATAACCGGCGTCGGCAAGCTGCTGCTGTGCGAATTCGGGATCGAAGCCAACGCCGACCTCATCGATGGGGGGAGCGCCGAAGATGCCAGGAGGCGCAAAGTGTTTCATGGGCAGGCCCTGTCCCTGGCGCACTTCTTGCACGAACTTCTCACGATCGAAGGCAGCGCTGAAAGCGCGGCGGACGCGAGGATCATCGAAGGGAGCTTTGGTCTCGCGGAAGCCGAAGTAGAAGACGGCCAGGTCGGGAACCTGAATGGTCTCGTCCTTGTATTTCTCCAGGTGACCCTGAAGTTCGGCGTCAGGAATACCAGAACTCTCGACTTCGTTGTTCAGCCACAGGGCGTAGCCGGTGCTGGTGTCGGGCACAACGTTGGTGACGATCTTCTCGATGTTGCCACTGCCGTACATGTCTTTGGGCATCAGGGGATTGCGCAGGAAGGTGCGGCGCACGCCGTGCACCCATTCGTTCAGCACGAAACGACCATCGGTGACGATGTTGCCAGCCTCGATCCATTTTTCGCCATTGGCTTCGATGGCCCACTGCGGAACAGCAGCCAGGGTCCACATGGGGGTCATGGACATGAAGTAGCTGGCGGGGAAGTTCAGATGAATGACCAGGGTGGCGTCATCAGGAGCCTCAACGCCGATAGCATCAATCAGTTCCTGCGGGATATTGTCCGGATCCTCGGCGCCCAGAACTTCGTTACAACCAACGATCAGTGGCGCAATCACGCTGCTGTAGTAGGAGCCCAGATTGGGATCGCAAGCGCGCTTGATGCCGTAAACGAAATCATTGGCGGTGACGAAGCGGGGGTTGCCATCATCGTCCATTTCCTGAGTCGTCTCGCCGGTGACGGGATTGTGCTTCACCCAGGGGATGTCGGTGCGCAGATGGAAGGTGTAGGTCAGACCATCATCGCTGATGTCCCAGCTTGTGGCGGTCTCGGGGACGATTTCCGCAGTTTCGAGATCATAATTCGTCAGATGGACGAACAGGGTCTCGATGGCATTGATGGAAACCACGTCCTCAGCAATCTGGGGATCCAGGGAAGGAATGTCGGTGGTGCTGTAAGCACGCAACGTGACTGGCTCGGGGGGCGGCGTCGGGGTGACTTCTTTCTCAACGACCTCAGTCACAACCACGGTCTTCTCGACTTCTTTCTCGACGACCTGGGTCACGACGACGGTCTTCTCAACGACTTTCTCAACAACTTCGGGGGTGGGCTGGGAGCAGGCGCTCAACGCAACGACGCCGAGGACAAGCACCAAGACCAGGATAATCCACTTATTACGTGACATACTTCAATTCTCCTCCTGTGAGATGGAAGAATGGTTTGCGCAAAATGCGCAGGATTGATGTGAAAAAACGCCAGCTTGCCAGGCTGTAGTCATCACAGAACACACATAAATAGGCTCTTTGTCGCCTCCTTTCCTCTGAATAGGCTAAACGGTTGAACTTTGTCCAACATGTCTACAGTTATCAAAACAGTCCCGAAAACGTATGTCGAAAAATCGACAAGAGCTCAGAAACTGTTGATAGCATAACAAAACTTAATACAAGTGACAGGCCACCCAATGTTCATTCTCAGGCGTGCCCATATTTTTCCATTCCGGGTCTTTCTCTGCGCAGATATCCATCACTCGCGGGCAGCGGGTGCGGAAGTTGCAGCCCGAGGGCGGATTGGTGGGGGAAGGCACATCCCCCTCCAAAACGATACGCTGTCGTTTTTCCTCGATGTAAGGATCGGGAATGGGCACGGCGGAAAGTAAGGCCTGCGTGTAGGGATGCAATGGGTCTTCATACAGGGTGATGTGATCGGTTAACTCCACCAGCTTGCCCAAATACATCACGGCGATCCGATCCGAGATATGGCGGACCATGGAGAGATCATGGGCAATGAAAAGGTAGGTCAAGCCAAGATTCGCCTGAAGGTCTTCCAGCAGATTGACGATTTGAGCCTGAATGGAAACGTCCAGAGCAGAAATCGGCTCATCCGCCACGATAAATTTGGGATTCACTGCCAGCGATCGGGCGATGCCGATGCGCTGGCGCTGTCCGCCCGAAAATTCATGCGGGTAACGATTGACAAAGTAAGGATTGAGCCCCACCAGCTTCAGCAATTCCTGAACGCGTTCCTGACGTTCTTTGCCGCTGGCAAGCTTGTGAACCTCAAGCGGTTCGCCTACGATATTGCCCACCGTGAGGCGGGGGTTCAGAGATGCGTAGGGGTCCTGGAAGATCATCTGCATCTCGCGACGCTGGCGACGCAGGGTCTCCCCTTTCATCTCCGTCAGCTCTTTTCCCTCGAATCGCACGCTGCCGGCGGTGGGGCGATAAAGTTGAAGGATGGCGCGTCCTGTGGTGGATTTGCCGCAACCGGATTCTCCCACCAACCCCAGCGTCTCGCCATGCTTGATATTGAACGAAATGCCGTCAACCGCTTTGACGTCGGCGATTTTCTTTTGAATGATAATCCCCTTGGTGATGGGGAAGTACATCTTGAGGCCTTTCACCTCAAGCAAGACATCCTTCTTCGAGCCGTTATTGCTAGACATAGATGCCTCCTTCTTTAATGTCAGCCACCATGGTTTCCCAGTTCCAGCAAGCCACGCGACGGGTAGGCGAAGTGGCCTCCAGAGGAGGCGTCTCCTGGGTGCATTTTTCAGTACGGTATTGGCATCGGGGGGCGAAGGGGCAGCCAGGAGGCAAATCTATGAGGTCTGGCGGCAAACCGTCGATGGGTATCAGTCGTTTGCTCTTGCCCATATCCAGGCGGGGAACCGAACGCAGAAGTCCCAGCGTATAGGGATGATGTGGTTCCTCATAAAGTTCATGAACCTCGGCCTCTTCCACGATATACCCTGCATACATCACAATCACCCGCTCGGCCAGGCCCGCTACAACGCCCAAATCGTGCGTAATCCAGATGATGGCCATGCCCAACTGGTCTCTCAATTGTAGCACCAGATCTACGATCTGGGCCTGAATCGTCACGTCCAGAGCCGTGGTGGGCTCGTCGGCAATCAAGAGCTGCGGGTTGCAGGAAAGCCCCATGGCGATCATCACGCGCTGGCGCATGCCGCCGGAGTATTGATGCGGATATGAGTCCAAACGGCTGGCTGCTCCGGGAATGCCGACCATTTCCAGAAGTTCGATAGCCCGCTGCCGGGCCTGGCTTTTATCCATGCCCAGGTGTAGTTGCAGCGCCTCCATAATCTGCTGCCCGATGGTCAACACCGGATTCAGCGACGTCATGGGGTCCTGAAAGATCATGGCGATACGATTGCCGCGCACCTGGCGAACTTCGTCATCGGTCAATGTCATCAAATCACGCCCGTCAAACCAAACCTCCCCGGCGACAATTTTGCCGGGGGGCTGAGGAATCAAACGAATGAGAGACATCACGCCGACGCTTTTCCCGCTGCCACTTTCACCAACAATCGCAAGCGTCTCACCCTCGTTCAATTTATAAGAAATACCGTTTACTGCATGAACGACGCCATCCTGTGTGAAAAATTGCGTTTTAAGTCCTTTGACTTCCAGTAGAGCAGCCATTGACTCTCCTTAAATCAGTTTACGGCTCAAAACAATAAGCCAAAAAAATAGAACATCAATGAATCACTGACGGAAGCACTTCGCCGTCAGATTGTAAGTTTAGCATAAATGGAAAAAACCTGTCAAACAAGGCAACTTCGGTAAATCGGCTCACAATCCTTAGTAATTGTCAGTCGATTGACACGATTTGCCGCACCCAGGCCACCTGTTGCTGCAAAAGATCAGCTGTATCCGATTCTGAATGTCCCTGTGCCACAACATGCAGCAAGGGCCGATCTGCATCGGGCCGGATCAGCGCCCAGCGGGCGTCGCCCGCCGAAAAACGCACGCCATCAATCGTATCGATAATGTACGGAGCGACGCCCTCATTCACCTCGCGCATGACCCGTCCCTTGGCGCCCCAGGGACAAGGCAACGTAGCGCGCATCCAGTAGAATTCTGGCAACCCGGCGATGATCTGCTTGAGCGTAGTGTTTTGCGTAGCGATCAATTCCAGCAATTTACTGAGCGCGAACATGCCGTCGGGAACGGGGTGCATATCGGAAAAAATGAAAACGCCATTGCAATCCAGCGCCAGCACGATGTTCTTTTCCTCCGCAGCGATCATCAGTGCGTGGGTGTCCACTTTCGTGCGCAGCACCCGCCCTTTGTGCACAGCCGCCAGTTGTTCAAATGTCGAGGGACAATCAACCTGCACGGCGATGGCGACTCCTGGCTGACTGCGCCACAACAATTCGGCCATGGCTACGCCGGCCATGATGTCGGGAATGCGTTGTCCCTGTTCGTCCACCAGATAAAGTTTCTCGCCGCTGACATCAAGCTTGGCGCCCATGTCCAGTCCCATGGTGGCGGTGAGCTTGCCCAACATCACCAGGCTTTTATCCCACTCTTCAGGAGAAGAAGCCAGCATTTGAGGTTCGGGGCGGGAATTGAGCCCCACCACATCCACCACCAACCGCTCCAATAAAGGTTCCAGGACATCCACGGTGGCGCCATGAGCGTAATCCATGGCGATAGCAAAACGGCGCCGTTTGATAGCCTCTTGCTGCAAAGCAGCCAAAAACGCCCGAGAATAACGCTTCTCGACCTCGACGGCATAAACAATCGGCCCGATCTCATCCACCTGCACCCGACGGAAATCCTCGCGGAAGAAGAGACGCTCCACTTCTCGCTCTTTGGCCCGGCCCAGATTCAGGCCGCGCTGATTGATGAACCGGATATCGACCACCTGGCGATCATGCGGCGAGATGCGCACATGCACGCCCGCTTTGGCCTCGGTGGTGCGGGTGAAATAACGGGCGACGGGCGCTGGCTGTGTGCGCAAATCCAACACCTGCACGCCCGCCGCAGGCAAACCTGAGATCACAGCCCGCTTCAGCATCCGCGAGCCGGGATGCACGTCGCGGTTGATGGTCACCACGCTGCCTTTGGGAAAACTGGCGCCAAAGGCCACCCCCAGCTTCGCTGCAAACTCGGGCGTCAGATCCACATTCACCACGCCGGTGACGCCAAAACGCCCGAACAGCGCCCGCCGTCCCTGCCCGCCCCAGATGATGCTCTCCCGCACCTCGGCGCCCGGCTCCACCTCCTTGTTGGGCCAGATCTTGACGTCGGGATGAATCACCGCGCCCTCGCCCACGATGGTCTTGTCGCCGATCACCACGCCCTGATGCACATGGGCGCTGCGCCGCAAAACGCACTGCTTGCTGATGATGGCGCCGTTGATCTCCACCCCCTCGCCCACATAGCAGCCCCGCCACAAAATACTGCGGGAGATCGACGCCCGCTCATGCACCACCGTGTCATCGCGAATCACAGCCGGGCCCTGGATGACCGCTCCCGACTTGATGCGCACATTGTCTCCCAAAAACACAGGCCCGCTCACCTTCGCAGCCGGATCGATAAACACATTGCGTCCTGCCCAGACGTCGGGAGAAAGCAATTCTCCAAAGGGGACATGCCGCACCCGGTCCTCAAGCATATCGAAAGTCGCTTGCATGTAGGCCGGCGGCGCGCCCATATCGCACCAGTATCCAGACATGGCCAGACCAAACAGCGGCCGATCTTCTCGCAACAATCGCGGAAACAGATCGTTGCTGAAATCGAAAGGCTCATTCTCGGGCGTCAGCTTGAAAATATCTGTATTGATGACGTAAATGCCGGTGTTGACCAGATCGGAAACCACTTCGGCCCAGCCCGGTTTTTCGACGAATTGCACGATACGTCCATCGGGCTCGGTGATGACCATGCCGTATTCCAACGGATTGGAAGTGCGGTGCAGCGCCACAGTCACGTCCGCCTGACATTTTTCATGGAACGTTATCAGGCGGCGCAGATTGATGTCCGTCACCGAATCGCCGCTGACGATCAGCACGGTTTCGTCAAAATCAACCAACCCCGCTTTCAGCGTATTGAGCACGCCGCCAGCCGTTCCCAGAGGCGACTCCTCCACTGCATAGCGCACACGCACGCCCAAGCCCGTCCCGTCGCCCAAATGCCCCTGAAACAAATCCGCCTGATGCTGCAATGTGAGAATGATGTCACGCACGCCAAAACGCCGCAGCCAGGCGATGATGTGCGTCACCACCGGTTTATTCACCATCGGGATAAGAGGTTTGGGACGGGACAGCGTCAGGGGGCGCAATCGGGACCCCTGACCGCCCGCCATGACAATGGCTTTCATAGGGCAGGCTCACATGAGAGCAGCAGAAACTCGACGTGCGTCACGCCGAGGAGCGTGAAATGTAACCCTCTCAGGGTTAAGGATACCATATCCAATCAAAATCGAAAGATTGGCGAGATGATGACGATCGGGAATTGGCGGCATTTTATCGTATAATGAAGCATGACCACCTTGCAAGGCGTTGTCGAGCGCATCACCTTTCATAATCCCGAAAACGGCTACACTGTGGCCAAGGTCGCCACGCGGCGAGGGCTGGTGACGGTGGTGGGGGCCATGGCCGGGATTCATGTGGGCGCGTCCATCGAGATGCGGGGCGAATGGACGAATCATCCCAAATTCGGCCAGCAATTCAAAGTGGATGATTATCGCACGGTGCTGCCGGCCACGGCCGCGGGCATCGAAAAATATCTGGGCTCGGGGTTGATCAAGGGGGTGGGGCCGGTGACGGCCAGGCGCATCGTGCGCCATTTCGGCGCTGACGCGCTGCGCATCATCGATGAGGAGCCGGATCGGCTGAAGGAGGTGCTGGGAGTGGGCAAAAAAAGGGTGGCGATGATCAAGGCCGCCTGGATCGAGCAGCGGCAGATCAAGGAGGTGATGATCTTTTTGCAAAGCCACGGCGTCAGCACGGGCCTGGCGGTCAAGATCTACAAGCATTATGGCGATGCAGCCATCGGCGTGCTCAAGACCAATCCCTATCAGCTTCAGCGGGATATTTACGGCATCGGCTTCAAGACCGCGGACAAAATCGCGATGGCCCTGGGCATCCCCCACGACAGCCCGGAGCGGGTGGCCGCGGGCGTGCAATATGTGCTTAGCGAAGACACGAACGAAGGCAATGTCTTCACCCCGCGCGAAAAACTGACAGCCCGAGCCGCAGAGCTGCTGGAGGTCCCGCCCGAGCTGGCGGAAGCGGCCATCGACCGCCTGCAAGGAGAGCAACAGGTCCAGATCGAGCCGGTGCGCTATCAGGCGAAGCCTGAATCGCTGCAATTGCGCGAGACCCAGGCGGTGTATCTGACGCCCATGTATTACAGCGAGGTGGGCGTGGCCAGCCGCCTGCGCAAGCTCAACGACGCCCGCCTGGTCACCGGGATCACGCGGCTGCCCGCGTTCCAAACCTTCGACTGGGACCAGGCGTTTCGCTATCTCAAGCAGCAGTTGGGCGTGGCGCTGGCTCCGGCCCAGCGGCAGGCGGTGCAGACCGCGCTCACCCACCCGGTGACGGTGCTGACGGGCGGGCCCGGCACCGGCAAGACCACCACGCTGCGGGCCATCATCCGACTGCTGCGGGCCGCGGGCGCCAAATTCGCGCTGGCCGCGCCCACGGGCCGGGCCGCCAAACGCATGAGCGAGGTCACCGGCGCCGAAGCCAGGACCATTCATCGCCTGCTGGAGGTGTCGCCGGGCGAAGGTTTCAGCTTCAAACGCAATGCGGATAATCCTTTGGACGCGGACATGGTCATCGTGGATGAGGCTTCGATGCTGGATGTGCTGCTGACCAACCATCTGCTCAAGGCCATCCCGCCGGGCGCACATCTGCTGCTGGTGGGCGATGTGGATCAACTGCCCTCGGTGGGCGCGGGCAATGTGCTGCGCGACATCATCGCTTCGGGCGAGGTGGCGGTGGTGCAATTGCAGACGATTTTTCGGCAGGCCGCGGATAGCTACATCATCACCAACGCCCATCGCATCAACCAGGGCCAGATGCCGCTCTTTTCCAAAGACGCCCGCGATTTCTTTCTCTTCCCCATGGCCGAAACGGAACCGGCTGCGGATATGGTGGTGGATCTGGTGGTCCGCCGCATCCCCAGGCGTTTCGGCATCCCCAGCCGCGAGATTCAGGCGCTGACGCCCATGCACCGCGGGCCACTGGGCGTGGCCGCGCTGAATCAGAGCTTGCAAACGCTGCTGAATCCGCCCGCAGCCAACAAGCCCGAACGGGCGCAGGGCGGACGCGTGTTTCGAGTGGGAGATCGCGTCATGCAGACCCGCAACAATTACGATCTCGATGTATTCAACGGCGATATGGGCGTGATCACGAACATCGACGCCATCATGCACACGCTGACGGTGGATTTCGACGGTCAGCCTGCGGTCTATGATTGGGCTAATCTGGATGAGCTGACCCACGCCTGGGCCATCTCGGTGCACAAAAGTCAGGGATCAGAATTCCGGGCGGTGGTGATGCCGGTGCACACCACGCACTACATCATGCTGCAACGCAACTTGCTCTACACAGGCGTGACCCGGGCCCGGGAGCTGGTGGTGTTGGTGGGGACGAAGAAAGCCATCGGCATCGCCGTGCGCAACGACAAGGTGGCCGAGCGTCACACCGCGCTGGCGGAACGGTTGAGTGAGCGCATTAGCTCCTGAAAATTTCCACACCCAAAACTTTCACCCCTCTGCCGTGTTTTAGATCTTACCACCCAATCTCCATGCTTTGCCGCAGGGCAAAGCGCCCACCTCGAAAGGAAGGAAACACTATGCGCATTCGCACCCTGCCCACCATCACTCTTGTCCTGGCATTGATCGTTCTGATCGCCTTTGCGGTCACTGCCTCGCCCGCCGCCCGGGCCGATGGCCCTCCCTTCAAGCATCTGGCGGGTCCGGCCTCCGACATCGCCGCCGGCGCGATGACGCTGCCCGACCCCGCGGACCTGGGCATTCGTTCACACAGCGCCATGCTGCCCGTACAACTCGACCGCACCGCCAACGGCGCGTTTCAGTGGCAGGCCAGCATCCCCGTCGACGCCGCCGAAGGCCTGAGCTTCGCTCTTTTGGCTCCCCAGGAGCAAGACTGGCGCATCAGCGTGCAAACGCCCGGCGCCAAATCCACGCCCATAGAAAAAACCGCTGGCCTGAAGGTCGAAAAAACCGTCAGCTCCTTCGGTTATGATGGCGTCGCCTATCCGGCCACCGTTTATAAAATCACCAACAAAGCGCCCCGCGGCATGTGGCGATTGACCATTTCTGCGCCCGCCTCGGGCCAGGGATATCTCATCGTGGGCGCCGAGAGCCCCTATCGACTCTACTCCCATCTGGCTGATTACAATCTGTCGGTGGGACAATCCATCGGCCTCGTGGCTTACATGTATGATAACGCGGCCGGCGATAGGCCCGCTCCGCTGACCGGTGTGGCCCGGCGCATCTCCGCCCGGGTCAAGCAGCCTGGCGGGCGCGAGATAGATGTCAGGATGTTTGATGACGGGCGTCATAACGATGGCGCAGCCAATGACGGCGTGTTCGGCGGCGCGTTCGTGGCCGCCAGCGCCGGCATGTACAAGGCCCAGGTGCTGGCCCAGGGCGTCACGCCTGAAGGACAGGCCTTTTTGCGCACCAGCCAACACGTTTTTCCCATCATCGCCACCAAGGCCGCCCTGGGCGCCCAGGCCACGGCCAGCGCCAGCGATGATGTGCGCCTGCAAATCCGCATCCCCGTCCGCGGGCTGGAAGCGGGCGCTGTGGTGCGGGTCTATGCCGAGGTCTGGGGTGAGGACGCCGCCGGTCAGGCCGCTCCCGCCGCCTGGATTGGCGGACTCAGCCAGGTGGAAGGAAGTCAGTTGACGCTTTCTTTCGATACGCGCTGGCTGGGATACGCGGGCGTCACCGGGCCGTTATCGCTGCGACAGGTGCGCTTGCAAGATAACGCCACCAGCATCCCCCTGGCCACTCGCGATCAGATGCCGCTCCACATGGCGTCATTGCCCAAAGCCGCCGCCCGCCCCGTCACCGCCATCACCCGGGAAATGCTGATGGGTCAGCGGCCAACGACGGCGCCCAAAGCCGTTACGTCGGGCGGCAAATTGATGTTGGTGCATGGTTATTGCTCCGAAGGCGTGTGGCCCACATCGGATTTCACCGATTACGCCGTCTTCCAGGATTACAACCAGAACCGCAGCCACGATGAGTTCGCCCGCCTGATCCGCGACTTCGGCAGCCAGTTCTCCTCCTTCGGCGTGGTGGCCCACAGTCAGGGTGGCGACGCATCGTTGCATCTCTACACCTACTACTGGAGCGGCCTGGATTATTCCTCGGGCGATCGTCTCATCCAGTCGGTGGGCACGCCTTACCAGGGCACGGCGCTGGCGGGCGATCTGGCCTTGCTGGGCGAGATCTTCGGCGCCGGTTGCGGCCCGAATTGGGATTTGACCTATGACGGTTCGGCGCTGTGGCTCTCGGGCATTCCCTCCTGGGCCCGCAACCGCGTGCATTACTGGACGACATCGGATGAGGATGTGTGGTGGCGTTGGGATTATTGCAGCGCCGCCACCGACATCGTGCTGGACGATCCCGAAGACGGCGTGGTGGAACGCTGGGCAGGCCAGCTCTCGGGTGGGCACAATCATGGTCACAAAGAAGGCTGGTGCCACACCAACGATATGCGCGATCCCGCCCAATATCTCGACCACGGACGCAATTATGAAATGAATGCGTACGCCAACCGATAATCTTCCGCTTCTCCCATCAAAAACGCCCGCCTGAGCGATCGACGTCAGGCGGGCGTTTCTTTTCACATCTCTTCCAACTGCTTTTGCAGCGTCTTCGTCAATCCCCGCACCACCAGCGTATACGAATCATCAATCATCGCCAGGAGTTCCGATTCAGGCACGCTGCCATCCAGCGTAATGGTGTTCCAGTGCCGCTTGTTCATGTAATAGCCGGGCTGCACAGCTTGATATTGCTGACGCAGGGCCAGGGCGTCGTCAGGAGCGCACTTCAGGGTGATGCGCAGCGGATCATCCTGCCAGGCCAGCAAAGCGAACATTTTACCCATGACTTTGAACACCAGCGTGTCGGGCCCGAAAGGCGTTTCTTCAACAGCGCCCTTTTTCGAGAGCAGGTAGGCGCGGAGGGAGTCAAGTCGAAGGCGTGCAGGCATCGTGCATTATTCCTCGGTGGACAAATCGTTCCCGTCAGACTTCTTATCCTGGAACAATTCGCCGATGCCGCCCAGGGCGCCCAATACGCCCGAGGCCTCGTAGGGCAGGTAGATCTTGGTGGCCTGGCCATTGGCCATCTGCTTCAGGGCCTCGAGATACTGAATGGCGATGAGCTTGTCATCAGGATCCGCGGCCTTGATGGCGTCATACACCCGCTGCACGGCCACGGCCTGCCCCTGGGCCTCGGTCTCCAGCTTGAAGCGTTGGGCCTCGGCGATGCGGCGCACCGCTTCGGCCTCGCCCTCGGCCTGCAATATCTTGGATTGTCGTCCGCCCTCGGCCTCCAGAATCTTGGCCTGGCGGAAGCCTTCGGCTTCGAGGATGTTGGCCCGCTTTTCGCGTTCGGCCTTCATCTGCCGGTGCATGGCCAGAGTGACGTCGGCGGGCGGGTCGATGCGTTTAATCTCCACCCGCACCACGCGCACGCCCCATTTATCGGTGGCGTCATCCAGCACCTCGCGCAGCTTGGCGTTGATCACCTCGCGAGAGGTCAAGGCCTCGTCCAGCTCCATCTCGCCGATGACGTTACGCAGGTTGGTTTGGGCCAGTTTGGTGGCGGCGTCGAAGAAATTGGCCACGTTGTACACCAGTTTCACCGGATCGGTGGCCTCGTAGAAGACGATAGCGTCCACGGTCACAACCACGTTATCCTTGGTGATGACCTCCTGCGGCGGCACATCCACCACCTGCTCGCGCATATCCACTTTGCGCATCTTATCGATGAAGGGGAGGATGATGGTGAGACCGGGATTAGCCGTGCGAACATAGCGGCCCAGGCGTTCGATTACGCCCTTTTCATAGGGCGAGATGATGCGGATGCTCATGCTGGCGACGATCAGAACGAAAATCGCCAGGAAGATGAAGAAAAGAATAGCCAGAATTGCGCCCATTTGACACCTCCTGTCAGGTCAGGCGAAGATAGAAATTACTTGGGTTCAGAATCGTTAGCCGAAGCCGCTGGCGTAGACAAAGGACGCACGACCAACCGCGTGCCCTTCACTTCCAGCACCTCGACATAGCTTCTCTCCGGAATAATATGCGTCTTGTCATCAGGCAACGCCCGCCATTCCTCGGCATCGACGCGCACAATGCCGGTGCCGCCAAGCGCATCAATGGTCTCTATCACCACAGCTTTTTTGCCCAACACGCGATCGATGCCCACTTGCGTCAACTGTTTGGAAGGCGACACCGTATCGGCAAAACGACGCAGAGAAAAAACAGCAACAGCCGAAATCGCCACAAAAATCGCCAGTTGCCAGACAATATCGATTCCTAAAAGCGCAGCAATAGCCGCCAGCGCCGCGCCGACGCCGAAAGCCACCAAAAAAAAACCAGCAGTCAGCAATTCGCCAACAAAGAAAATCAGGGCCAGGATCAGCCATCCCCAGAAAAAAATATCGGTGTTCATCATGACGTCTCCTGCGAGCGAATGGGGAATTGATGATTCATTGCCTCTATCATACCATCTTTCATCCGAATTACCAGACTCGCCCCAGACAACCCCTTGACAGAAATCTGACATCCTGACGGCGCATAGCCTCGCTTCGCGGGCGCACCAGGTCTGGAGATCAGCGTCGCCTTCATCTTGAAACGCCGCTTTTTTCTCAAAGCATCTTGCCGCGCATCCGATGAAATGCTATACTCCTGTCATCCCCTCACATTCATCCCCCACTCTTTCCCCCAATCATGTTCATACCTGAATCCCCCAAACCAATACAGAACCCCGCGCCCCTGAGTCGGGCGACAGGCCTGACGGAAGCGCAAATCAAGACGCTGAAAGCGCATTGGATTATCAGCATCCAGGAATTATTGGCGCTGACCGAATTGCCCGCAACCGCAGGTCCGCTGGCGAAGCTGCTGGGAATCGATAATGCAGAACTGGAGAAAATCAGCATCGCACTCCGCAAACAACTGAGCGTCATGCGGGGAAATCATGACGAAGACGATGAAGCGCTGACGAACATCGAATACGCCTCGGGGGCGCTGACGCCGCCCGCAGCCATGCGCGCCGGCGTCAAATACGAAACCATTCCCTGCGAAGAGGCGCCGCCCCCGGCCCTGAGTTACAGCGACGAGCTTCCGCCCGTCCGCAATCAGGGCAGCCGCGGCGCTTGCGTCGCCTACGCAGCCGCGGCCGTCCGTGAATTCATGGAAATTCGGCAGCGCAAACGCTCTCAGCCTGATTTCAATCCCCGCTCGGTGGATTTCTCCGAACAATTCATCTATTGGTGGTGCAAAGAAAAGGATGGACTGCCCAACGTCAGCGGCACCTATCCCTATCTGGGCATGCAATGCCTGGTGGAAGCGGGCGTCGCCCGGGAAAAGACCTGGCCCTATCATCAGCAACCCACGCCCGACAACGAAGGCCAGGGGCCGCCGCCCGAAGAAGCCATCGAGGAAGCCCCGAGCTACCGCATCGGCAAGGTCATTCACCTGCGCCCGGATGACATCGACAGCATGAAGGCGGCGCTGCTACAGGGCAGATCGGTGATGATCGCCATCCCCATGTTCAACTCATGGTTTCATAGCCGCACCACCCGCCAATTCGGCAAGATCAACCTGCCGCTGCCCGACGAGAAAAGTCTTGGCGCTCACGCCATGGCCCTGGTGGGTTATGTGGATGATGAAGCAGCGCCCGGCGGCGGCTATTTTCTCCTGCGCAACGCCTGGAAACCGTGGGCGATGCTGAATCCCCTGGGCAAAGGCCTGGGCGCCATCCCTTACGAATTTATCAGAGCGCACAACACCCTGGCCGATACGGGCGAGTGGCTGGCCGCGGCCGACATCTATATCCGGGATAATGCTGACGACCGGGGCGAAGCCCCCAGCCGGGGCCTGGCTTTCAACAGTCCCGATATCTGGGTGCGGCGTGAACAGGACGGCATCGAAACCCACCAGCCGCCCGAGCCCGGACGTCAAAACTGGATTTACATCCGGGCGTGGAACAAAGGCCCGGAGACCGCCACCCGCGTGCAGGGCGAGATCTTCACCGCCCCCGTTTCTCCCTCCATCTGGCCCAACATGTGGCGACCCGCAGGCGCATTCGATCTACCCGATATTCCCGCCGGCGACAATGTCTTGGCGGCGATGCCATGGACGCCCGCCGACGCCGGGCCATGCCGCATCCTCGTCCGTCTGAATTCGGCGGAGGACCCCGCCCGGCATCAATGGGCCGTGCGCTACGACAACAATATCGCCCAGAAAAATCTGATGCAGATCACCTTGCACCCGGGACAAAGCGCGTCCATCGCCTTTCCCATCTATGGCCTGCCCGACGAGTTGACCCTGCGTCACATCCGCATAGATCGTAAAAATTTCCGCCGCGGACGCATCAACCTGGAGATCAGCGGCGGCCAGACCTATCGGGGAAAACCTGTCGAGACGGAAGACCAGGTGCTGCAGGCCTTTTCGGGACAGGCCACCGAAACCCGCACCGCCACCCTCGCCATCAATATGGATCAGCAGGCCACTGCCGCTGACGGCGGCGCCATCATCATCAGCCAGCAATACAGCGACGTTCTCATCGGCCGCATGTTGCTTGAGGTGAGGGTGACGGACGACGGCGGGAAATAAAAAACGCCCGCTTTGCAGCGGACGCTTCAACGTCTGGAAACAACAGTGGATCGTCTGAAAAAAGCTTTGTCTCAGGCAAAGTCGCAAGGACGCAAAGGAAAATATCAAGGCTTCGCCAAGAAAATATGGCTGAAACCCCATCATTTTCGCTGTTTCCTCGACTGCCGTTGCTGATTCCGACCTTTTTTCAGGGGAGCCAACAGCTCATCCTTTCTTTTTGGGAATAAACTGTTGCAGATTCATCACTGCAAACAAGCGATATGCCACTGTTTCCGGCAACTCGGGCGGCGTTTCCCGCAATTGGTGCACCAGATACAACGTCTGGTTCAGCGTATCGAACACCACGCGGCAATTCTCGCACTGGGCCAGATGCGCCTCCAGCTCTGCGCACAGCTCGGGCGAAAGTTTGTCATCGATATAATCATTGAGATGCGTCAGCACGCGGCCGCAATCATCTTCTTCATGCTGGTGAGGGTGAACAGGCGTGGCGCTCATAACGGGTTGCCAATGACTCAGGCGGGTTGAATGAAATAAGGGGCTAACGATTGCCGCAATCGCAATCGGGCCCGATGCAATCGCACCTTGGCCGCCGACACGCTGATGCCCAGGATGTTGGCGGTCTCTTCGGTGCTGTAACCTTCGATCTCTCTGAGGATGAAGACGGTGCGCAGGGTTTCGGGCAGTTCGGAGATGGCCTTTTCCAGCATATCCCGCGTCTCGCTGTTCATAGCGTGATCATCGGGCGAAAAAGCCCAATCCTTCACCTCGCGATAAACATCATCGCCGCCATACATTTCGACGGGGGCGTCCAGCGAAACCTCGCGGTTCTTGCGCTTGCGCAGATGCATCAACGCCGCGTTGGTGGCGATGCGATGCAGCCAGGTGCCCAGGGCGCTACGGCCCTCGAAGCGATTGATGTTCTTGCAGGCGCTGATGAAAGTTTCCTGCAAGACCTCTTCAGCTTCGTCCCGGTCGTTGACCATGCGGATGGCGATGGCGTAGACCCGGGGGGCGTACTGCTTGATCATGCAGGCGCAGGCCTCGGGATCGCCGCGCTTCAGTCCTTGCAGCAAGGATGCTTCATCGGGGTAAATATCGAGATCGATTTCGATACCAGTCATTGGATGCAACTCGTTGGGGGTGCGTTACCTGTTCATGCGTTGGGGTGGTCTTTCATCATACATCATTTGACCCGATAACTGAAAAGGCGATGCTACAAATGAGATGATGACAATGTAAAAAAGATGCGCCGCACTGCGGAAGTGCGACGCACAGGATTGGCAAGCGCTGACCGCAGCGGCGCAGAACAGAACGCCCGCTGCCAGATTTATCCCAGCGCATCCAGCGTCTGCCGGGCGATCTCCAACTCCTCGTTGGTGGGAATCACCAGGATCTTGACGCGGCTGTTTTCGGCGTGGATGGGCATGACGTCCTTGGCCCGGGCGTTGTTCTTTTTCTCATCCAAAACGACGCCCAAATGCGCCAGGCCCGAACAACTCATCTGGCGCACCAGCGGACTATTCTCGCCCACGCCCGCGGTGAACACCAGCGCATCCACCGGGCCCAACGCGGCCATATAGGCGCCGATATATTTTTTGATGCGATACGCATACATTTCCAAAGCCAACCGGGCGTTTTCATCCCCGGCCTCCATCTTCTCGACGACATCCCGCACATCGCTGTTGCCGGCCACGCCCAGCAGGCCCGATTGCTTGTTCAGCAGTTTGTCGATCTCGGCTAACGACATGCCCAGATTGTTAGCCAGATAGAAGATGATGGCCGGATCCAGATCGCCGCTGCGGGTGCCCATCATCAGGCCCGGAAGCGGGGTGAAGCCCATGGTGGTGTCCACCGAACGGCCGTTTTTCACCGCAGCCATGCTGGCCCCATTGCCCAGATGCGCAGTGATCAGCGTGGTTTCAGCCAGAGGCTTGCCCAACCATGCCGCGGCCTCCTTGCTCACGTAGAGATGAGAAGTGCCGTGAAAGCCGTACACCCGCACGCCATGCTTCTCATACAGATCGTTGGGCAGGGCGTAACGATAGGCGCGGGCGGGCATGGTCTGATGGAAAGCCGTATCGAAAACCGCCACCTGCGCGGCCTGAGCGAAGATGCGCCGGGCCACCAGAATGCCCTCCAGGTTGGCGGGATTGTGCAGGGGGGCGTAGGGGATGAGCTGGCGGATGACGTCGATGACCTCATCATCGATGACCACCGTCTGGCTGAAACGCTCGCCGCCGTGCACCACCCGATGCCCCACGGCCGCGATCTCGGCGGGATCTTCGATGACCGCGATGCCGGGCTCAACCAGCAGGCTCGCGACCAGGCGCAGGCCCGTCTCGTGGTTGGGCGCGGGCGTCTCCCGCACGATGGTTTGCACGCCGCCATCGTCCTGAATCTCATGTTTGACGCGGCTGCCCGCCAGTCCGATGCGCTCCACCAGGCCCGCACACATCAACTCATGCGTCTCGGTGTCGAAGAGTTTGTACTTGATAGAGGAACTGCCTGAATTGATAACGAGTATCTTCATTTTTTGAATGCCTTTTTGTGTTGAGAATGATCTGGCGTTGGATTCGCCATTTTCCCCCATTCTACAACACCTTCAGCACAGCCGCTTCATCACAGGC
>JALSPL010000007.1 GCA_026985975.1 Anaerolineae bacterium
CAATGCTTTTTATGATAAGGAATTGCCCAAATTGGGTTGGACCAAGCAGGGCGGCGGGTTGATGCCCACCTGGACCAAAGGCGACGATTCGTTCGTTTTGATGGTGACGCCTAATGATGATGGCTCCGCCAACATTGTTATCATGACCAACCCCCAGTAAAAACGATCTTCGCACATCACCCATCAGCCCCCGCCCGCCAGCGGGGGCTTTTTCATGTCCGACGCCCGGTCTCTACCCCAAACATCCGCACCTGCGCTATAATAGCTTCATCGACACGTCTGGAAACCTGCTCAAAGCCTGCTCACGACCCACGGCCAATTCATGCCCACCCTGCGACAACATCTTGCCCAGCGCCACAGCATCGAACTGCGCGTTTTCGCCCAAAACCAGGGGATTTTGCCAGACGAAGCTGAAGGGGAAGATCTACTGACGGCGCTGGAGCAGCAAATGCTGAACCCGCGACATGTGCGGGATGTGTGGGCCGCTCTGCCCGAAGCGGCCCGCCGCGCTCTGGCCGAACTGGCCCGTCGCGAACCGGGCATCCCCGCCCCGGCCTTTCAGCGCAAATTCGGCGAACTGCGCCGCATGGGGCCGGGACGCTTGCAGACCGAGCAGCCCTGGAAAACCCCCGTCGGCCCGGGCGAGATCCTCTGGTATCTGGGATGGATCACGCGCGGGTTTCAGAAAACGCCCGAGGGCATGATCGAATACATCAGCATCCCCGCAGACCTGGTCCAGTTGCTGCCTCTGGACGAAATCGCGCCGGAAGCAAAACCGGCGACGCTCTCCCCCACGCCGACGCCCGCGGCATCGCGCGACCTGGGCGAACTGCTGCTGGACGATCTGGGAACCATCCTGGCCTATGTGCAGAATCATCAGGTGTGGCTGCGAAGCAATGGCGGCTGGCGCATGCGAGACCTGCAACGCCTGCTGCCGCGGCTGCGCCTCTCCACCATCCGCAAACAGCCGCTGGAGGCGGGCGGGCCGCTACACCTCATCTTCTTCAGCGCCAAAAAACTGGGATTACTGGAAACGCGTCAGCGCCGCCAGCGTTTTGGCAAGGCCCTGCGCCCCTGGCTGGAGCAATCCCGGGCCGCGCAGATGCTGAGCCTGTTTCAAACCTGGCGGCTGGCCGATGACTGGAACGATCTATGCCTGACGCCGGGCCTGCGCTGCCAGAAAGGCGCCTGGCGCAACGATCCGGTTCTGGCCCGAAAAGCGCTGCTGGCCCGATTGGCCGCGGTGCAGCCGGGAGCGTGGTTTCGCCTGGACGACCTCATCGCCATGATTCATGAGCATGATCCCGATTTCCAGCGCCCGGACGGGCTTTACGACACCTGGTATATCCAGAACGCGGCCGGAGATTTTCTGCGCGGCTTCGAGCACTGGCCTGCGGTGGAGGGACGACTCATTCGCTATCTCTGGCAGGGGCCCCTCTTCTGGCTGGGCGCGGTGGCCCTGGATGATGGTGGCGAAGCATGGCGATTGACGCCGCAAGGCGAGACGTTTTTGCAGGAAAATGCGCCATCGTCAACGCCCGCGGCGCCGATTTTACGCGTCCTGGAGGATTTCAGCATCGTGCTGGCCCCCCACATCGGTTTGTGGGATCGCCTGCGGGTGGCGCTGTTCAGCTTCTGGCAGGCCAGCGAGCCCGCCTATCGCTATCGCATCACCCGGCGGGGATTGCAGCGGGCGGCCCGGCGCGGCGTCTCAAGCCAACGCATTCTCGATTTTTTGCAACGGGCCAGCGGCGACGCGCTGCCCGATAAGGTGATCAAGGCGCTGGAGGCCTTCTCGGCATGACGGAAACCGTTCTCACCTTCGGTCTGGCGCTGCTGATCATTCTGCTGGCGCAGTTCGGCGAACGCAATCGCCGGGCGCAATGGCTTGATTATCTGATCCTGCTGCTGGCTGCCCTGGCGCTCCTGGCCGCGGGCATTCTGATTCTTTTCACACCCGAGATGCTGCAACCGTTGGGCTCCGACGCCCGGGGGAAAAAATTCGCATGGATCATCATCGGCGCTGCGCTGCTCATCATCCTGCCGCTGATTCTGGCCATAAACGCTACGCGTCGCCGCCAAAATCCCACCCTGCGCGGCATCCCCTGGACGCGGCCCGTGCATTTGACCGCCTGGACGCTGCTTACGCTTTTTATTGGCGGCAACTTTGCGGTGGCCCAACTGAAAGACCTCTCCGATCTTGAAATCGATCATGCGCTGCCGTTGCTGATCATCCAGAACTCGGGCTTTGCGCTGGCGGCGCTGCTGGGCGTTGGCTGGGGCGTGCGCCGAAGCTGGCGCGACGTCCTCGCCCGCCTGGGACTGCGCCGCCCCACCCTGGGCGACGCGCTGATCGGCACGGGCATGGCGCTGATGATGCTGATCTGCACCGGCATCATGGGCGTGTTGGTGATGTTGATATTCGGCGAAGACATGACCGCTTCATCCGGATTCAACCAGCAGATCATCAGCCAACTGCACGGCGCGGGCGGCGTGCTGCTGATGGGCCTGGCCACGGGCGCGGGCGAAGAGATGCTCTACCGCGGGGCCTTGCAGCCGGTGGCGGGCGTTTGGCTCACCAGTTTTCTGTTCGCCGTCAGTCACATCCAATATCTCAGCCCCGCCATCATCGTCATCTTCGTCCTGGGATTGATGCTGGGATACACGCGCAACAAATGGGGGCTCGGCGCCGCCATCTGGACTCACGCCCTGTATAACGCCCTGGTGGGTTTGCTGACATTGGCGGCGATGAATCTCGATCAATTCAACGTTGGCATGTAGAAATGAGTCGCCTGAAAAAAAGCCTCACCACGGAGGCGCAGAGGGCGCGGAGGGAGAAAAAGGTGGAGGTTCGGAGGTCTTTTCTCTGTGAACTGCCATGATTTTCTCCGTGTTCTCCGTGGTAAAATAACCTTTTTTCAGTGGACCCAGAGATGGATCGACTGAGAAAAGCCTTGCCTCATGCAAAGCCGCCAAGGCGCAAAGGAAAACACCAGGAGTTTCGCCCAAAAAAGTGACTGAACCCCAACTATCTTTGCTGATTTCTTTGCTGTCGCTGTCGATCTCGACCTTTTTCAGTGAAGCCCAAAATCCGTTCCATTCCTCTCCTTCTCACCTCAATCGTCATGAACGAAGCCGAAGCAGTACATCAAATCAATCTCTGGATTCCCCTCACCGCCGGCATCCTCATCGTCGTCATCAATGGCTTTTTCGTCGCCGTGGAGTTTGCACTGGTGGCCAGCAATCGAATGCGATTGCAACAGGCGGCGCGTAAAGGCAGCCGTCCTGCGGCCATCGTGCTGAAGATGCTGGAAGACCCGGACCGGGCCATTGCCGCATCGCAGTTGGGCGTCACTGCCGCCAGCATCCTGTTGGGCGTGGTGGCCGAAGAGCCGCTGATGGCGCTGATGGAGCCTTATCTGACGCCGCTGCTGGGCCGGGTGATGGGCCAGGCCGCGGCCGCGGGCGTCGCCGGCATCCTCGTTCTGCTGGTTCTCTCCTATTTTCACATGGTTTTCGGCGAGCAAGCCCCCAAAATCATGACGCTGCGCGATCCGGACAAAACCGTACAACTGGTGGCTTATCCCATGTGGCTGTTCGCCCGCGTCACTGCGCCTTTCGTGTGGATTGTGGACGCCAGCACCGATGTGGTGCTGCGGATGGTGGGCATCAAGGGCGCCATTGGCGGGCACGGGGCCATCGCCTCGCTGGAAGAGCTGAAGATGGTGGTGGCGCAAAGCGAACAGGAGGGGATCATCGAGGAAGAGGCCCGAGAGATGCTGACGCGCGTCTTCGATTTTGGCGAGCGGGTGGTGCGAGAGGTCATGGTGCCGCGCACCAATATCGTCGGCATCGAACATAACATGACCGTGCGGGAGATGCTCGCCACTTTCCGCAAGCACCGCCATTCCCGCTTCCCCATTTATGAAGAGAATCTGGATCACATCATCGGCGTCATCGCCATCAAAGATCTGGTGGCGCTGTTGGTGGATCAGCCCGATGTGCTGGAACAGCCCGTTGCCTCGCTGCCCGTCCTGCAGGAGCCGCTGATGGCGCCAGAATCCCGGCACATCAGCGATCTGTTCGAGGAGATGCGATCCAAGGGCATCGGGCTGGCCATCGTCATCGATGAGTTCGGCGGCACCGCGGGCCTGGTCACCCGCGAGGAGCTGGTGGAGGAGATCGTGGGGGATATGACCGATGAGTGGGCGCAGCAGTCGCTGCTACGCCGGGTGGACGCGCACACTGTTGAACTCGACGCCCTGACGCGGGTGGACGAGGTGAACGATCTGCTGGAGATCGATCTGCCCGAGGACGACGCCTACGAAACCCTGGCCGGACTGATCCTTTACAAACTGCGCCGCATCCCCGAAGTGGGCGAGGCTATCGATGTGGGGGATTTCAGGCTGAAGGTTTTGGCGCTGGATGGCCCCAAGATCACGCGGGTGCAGATCTCGCGCCGGGGATAGGCTAGACTGCGACCATCGGCCCCAAAAATTTGCCGCCGATAAGATGCAAATGCAGGTGAGGAACCACCAGATTGGCGTCCGGGCCATAATTGATGAGCAGCCGGTAGCCCGATTCGGCAATGCCCTCCATGGCCGCGATCTCGTTGGCGGTCTGCACCATCTCCTTGAGCAGTTCTCCCTCGAAGGCACGCGGATCGCGGATGTGATCGATATGCTGATTGGGGATAATGAGAATGTGAACGGGAGCAACGGGATTGATGTCGCGAAAGGCTGTGACATGGGTTCCGTTGTAGACGATTTCGGCGGGGATTTCGCCGGCAATGATTTTGCAAAAGATACAGTCAGTCATGATTTTTATGCCCTATGAAGAGTGAAGAAGAATGAGTCATCCGTAAAAGATTCAGCGCCAGGTGCGGGCGCACAATTTTTCGCTGTTTTCCCGACCGCCATTGCTGATTCCGACCTTTTTTCAGGGAAGCCAATCCTATACATTCTGGTAAATACAGGCATCCAGGATAGCCAAAACTTCAGTCAGCGTTTCGGAAGATGCACTTTCAACAAAACGCATCTTGCGGTTCCGATAATCCACTGATTTTACCTGTTCCACCATAACAAACCCCGTCAAGGACTTTCCCTCCCCCACAGCAACATGAAATGGATTCTTGCGATGCGTATTGGTTACAGGGCATACGATTGCCAATCCGGTGTGCTTGTTGAATAAATAGTTACTGATAACCAACGCCGGTCGCCGTCCTTTTTGTTCATGTCCTGATTGCGGATCAAAAGTCAAAATGACGAAGTCGCCTTTTTCAGGAATATGGCGCAACATCTACCAGACCTCCCTTCCCTGCGGCGCGCCCCAGCTCACTTCCTCCACCTCATAGTCCTCGGGCATCTGAGCCACGAGATCCTGGATTTGATACTTCCCCCGGGTTTTCCGCGCAGGCTCGACTATGATTGTCCCCTCATGGACGGAGAGCGTGATTTCGTCACCGACGCTGATATTTGCTTCTTCCAAAATGGTTTTGGGGAAACGGATTCCCTGGCTATTGCCCCATTTTTGAATTCGCGTTAACATACTGACCTCCATATCGAGTACAACAAAAATGTATAGCCTAAGTATATACCAATTTCATCATAGAGTCAAACATTCAGGCGGAGCGGAGTCATGCCACGATCGTTTTATCGCACAGATAACATCGACGTCACTTCGCCCGTCAGCCGATCGGGCGGGTCGCCAGCCAGGCCCGTCAGATGCACGGGCAGGATGCGATTTTCAAGATTCAGGCCCGCGGGAGCTGTCGTCTCCACCCGCAGATAATTCTCTGTATA
>JALSPL010000008.1 GCA_026985975.1 Anaerolineae bacterium
GATGATAAGCAACGCTGTATTCGCCGCGGATGTAGATGACGCCATGCGCCGCGCCCACGGCGTATCCGGCCAGGATAATCCCCTCGATGACGCGATGCGGGTCGCCTTCCATCAGCGCCCGATCCTTGAAGGTGCCCGGCTCCGACTCGTCGGCATTGCAGATGATATATTTCGGCTCGCCCTCGGCCTGGGCTGTGAAGGCCCACTTGCGGCCGGTGGGGAATCCTGCGCCCCCGCGCCCTTGCAGGCCCGAGCCGATCACTTCGTCGATGACTTGCTGCGGCGTGAAATTTTGCAGCGCTCGTTTCAGACCGGCGTAGGCTCCCGCTGCCCGGGCTTCTTCCAGCGAGTCGGGATCGGCGCGCCCGATGCGGGCCAGCAACCGCCGCTCCGGCTCGGGCGTGAGGATGGGGGCGGGGCTGAGGTCAGTTGCGGGCGGCCATGCGCCGGTCCAGCTCTCGGGCGTGAGATGCGTCACGATGAAATCGTCCACCATGGCCACCGGGCCAGCGTGGCAATGTCCCAGGCAGCTATAAGAAACCACGCCATCGCCCAACGCTTCGCGTCCCGCCTCATACACCGCGTCCGCGCCGTGCAGGGCGCAGGCCCCGTCACGACAGACGCGAATAATGTGCTGTTCCTCGGGCTGGCGGGCGAAAAGCGCGTAGAAAGTGGCCGTGCTGTACACTTCGTTGACGGGGAGTTTCAGCCTGCGGGCGACATGCTGATAGATAGGCAGAGACAAATGCCCGTAAATCTCCTGCGCCTCTTCCAAAATCGGTATCAGCGCCCCCTCCTGCCCCGCAAATTTTTCGAAAACGTCGTCCATCAGTGAAAGATCGATGGCATCATCGAGGGATACTGCCATGAATGCGCTCCTGTGCTGTGGAAATGAAAAAGCAGATTGATCAGCCTGCATGAAGATATCGAACGAGCAGGCTGTCTGATTATACAACCAAAGGGAGTGGGATACAATGAGGAATATCAGCTTGGCGTCGATTCTCTATTCCACGTCATTCATGCTAAAATCGGCGAACCATGGAGATTATTCGAGACCCAAGCGTCGCTCAATTGAATAAGGATCAGGCCCGATGGGACGCCCGCTATCGGGAAAATCATCCCGCGGCCCGGCTGCTGCCCGACCCCTGGGTGCAGGAGCAGGCCCGATGGCTGACGGGCGGGCGGGCGTTGGATGTGGCCTGCGGCCGCGGGCGACACACGCTGTGGCTGGCCCGCCTGGGCTATCAGGTGGATGCGGTGGACATCAGCTACGTGGGTTTACGCGGGCTGGCCGAACGCATCGAGGCCGAGGGGCTGGCCGACCGGGTGCGGCTGATCCAGGCCGATCTGGAGACCTGGCGGCCCCCGCCCGACACTTACGATCTGATTTTGGTCACCCGCTACTTCAACCGGGACCTGCTGGCCGCGTTCGATGAGGCCCTGCGCCCGGGCGGCATGGTGCTCTACCGCACCTTCCACACCGACTGGCTCAAAATCCATCCCGAATTCACCGCCGAATACATGCTGCAGCCGGGCGAGTTCACCATGCTTTTCGCCGACTGGGACTGGCTGGCCTATGAGGAGCGGCGCTTGCCGCCGGGCGGCGATGACCGGGATGATTGCACCGCAGCCATCCTGGCCCGAAAACGATGAAGCGGGACACAGAGCCGCACAAAGAAAATCGGAGGAAACCGGTGGCCCAACAACCCAATCTGCTCAACAAGTTCATTGTCAAGATCGCTGCGTCCGGGCCCGGCTCGTGGCTGTTTTCCAAAATCCTGCACCACATCGACCCCGCCGCGTTCAGGATGACGGGCGGGCGTAGGACGTTGACCAGCGTGCTCACGGGCCTGCCCATCGTCATGCTCACCACCATCGGGCGCAAGAGCGGCCAGCCCCGCACCCTGCCCCTGCTGGGCGTTCGGGATGGGGAAAACGCCGGGGTTTTTGCGCTCATCGCCTCCAACTGTGGGCAGCAGCGCAATCCCGGCTGGTACTATAATCTCAAGGCAAATCCGTGGGCTACTTGCGTCATCGACGGCGTCAGCGGGGAGTACGTGGCCCGCGAAGCGGAGGGGGCGGACTATGAACGCTTCTGGCGCTACGCCGTGGCCGTTTATCCCGGCTTTCCTCAGTACAAAAAGCGGGCCGCGGGCCGCCATATTCCTATCATGGTGATGACGCCCGCGGCGAAAGGATGACCAGTGAAGATTGGCAAGCGGGCGGCGAAGTTGGTATACTTTTGCAGGCAGATCGTTTCCTGTCTTTCTCGGAGGGCTCATTTATGCCTGATTCTGAACTTGAATTGACTATTTTCATCGAAGAAGCCGATAGCGATGCCGAGCAACTGGATATGCTCACAAATTATCTGCAACGCGACCTGCGAGAGTTGGGCGTTGATTCGGTAGGACGACCGGCCACAGGTGCGGCTCCGGCAGGTGCAAAGGGGGATCCTTTCACGTTGGGCGCCCTGGCGCTGGTCGTCGCCTCTGACATTCTCCCCAAATTGATAGAATTTTTGCAGGCGTGGTCGCTGCGCGGGGAGCAGCGCGTGGTCAGGATCAAGACCCCCGATGGTCTGGAGGTGGAATTCACTCCCGAGCATCGCATGTCGGGGGAGCAGATAGCCGCATTGGCAAAGCAATTATCTCAAACTTCGACGTAACTGCCCATGCCCCGCCGCATTGCCCTTCTCATTGCCAACAGTGAATACGATGATCCGCAATTGAAGCGGCTGAAAACGCCTGTCCGCGATGCTGAACGGCTGGCGCAAGTTCTGAAAGATCCGGCCATCGGTGGCTTTAATGTTTCGTTGTTGATCAATGAATCCTTTCTGACCGTTCGGAAGGCCGTCTCACAATTGTATAAACGCAGGAAGCGAGACGATTTACTTTTGCTCTATTATTCCGGACATGGCATCAAGCCGGGATATAACGAACTTTTTCTGGCGGTAAAGAACACCGAACGAGAGGATGTCGAGGCCACAGCTCTGGACGCCACCTTCATTCGAGGGCTCATCGACCGCAGCCATTCTCGACGCAAGATCGTAATCCTGGATAGCTGCTATTCCGGCGCTTTTGGCGAAGGAGCCAAGAGCTTGGGGGATAGCGTAGCCACTCAGGATGTCCTGGGTGGCTACGGTCGGGTAATCCTTACGGCTAGCAACGCCCTGGAATATGCCTGGGAGGGCGATGAACTGGTGGGGGATTCCGAGATGTCGGTATTTACCCGTTTTCTGGTGGAAGGGCTGGAGAGTGGGGCCGCCGATCTTGATGGAGACGGTGAGATAACGCCTGATGAATTGTACAAGTATGTTTATGATAGGATGCTCAACGCCGGCTCACGACAGACGCCACAACGCTGGGCAACGAAAGTAGAAGGGCGTATAATCATCGCCCGTAATCCCAAACCGTTAGTGTCGCCCAAAGTGGATACGATACCGTCACGCGCTGAAAGTGAAATCAGTAGGTATGGGAGGTTGGCTGAAACCATTTTTGTTATTCCCACTGATGAGGATTCCTTTTTGCGATGGTTGAGAGCTCGCGCAGCCAGAGAGGCCGGAATTGGTGTCGTCCCGAGTCTCAAGGCTTATCATATTCCACATCTTGATCCGGAACCAAGAGAAGGAATCCCGGGAACTAAAGAACTGTTGATTCGGCGTCATATTTGGGATAAACAAAATTGGGTTATCTTGCCTTTAGTTGGCATCAATATGATATCACTTTCAACTCGCCAAGAGACTGCTCAATGCGAGGTATGGGTGGCGAGGCTGCATCAGCACGCAGTGCAAATTGATGGTAAACCAAGTGAGTTTGCTGTGTGGGATATTGCCAATGATGAATATGATCGATTGATTGCAGATATTAAGTCCCGATGGCCCAATTCGGTTGTATCCACCAAAGATTACCGAGAGAGTGAATGGGAACGTTGGGAAGAATTACGCCGCCATGTAGAAGCACAACGGATCGTGTCTTTGCCCGACTCCCTTACCATCACCACCCCCATCCACATGGAACTTGTGCGTGTGCCCGCCGGCGAGTTCCTCATGGGCAGCGATCCAGCCAAAGACAAACATGCCGATGATGACGAACAGCCTCAGCATACCGTCTATCTTTCCGAGTACTACATCGGCAAGTATCCGGTGACAAATGCCCAATATGCGGCATTTGTGAAGGCGACCCGACACAAATCGGCTGCTTGGAAAGGCATTCCTCGCGGCAAGGAAGATCATCCTGTGGTCGATGTTTCGTGGCGTGACGCGGTTGCTTTCTGCCAATGGGTGAGTGAGAAAAGCGGCTACGACGTCAAATTGCCTACCGAAGCCCAGTGGGAGAAGGCGGCGCGGGGGGCCGGTGGCCGCATCTATCCCTGGGACAACAAATGGGATGCGGCCAGGGCCAATACCAAAGAGGGCGGGCCGGGCGATACAACGCCGGTGGGAAAATACTCTCCCGCCGGAGACAGCCCTTACGGCGCTGCTGACATGAGCGGCAATGTCTGGGAATGGTGTGCAGACTGGTGGAAGGAGGATGAATACAAGAAGCGAGCAGATAAGCAGGTCAGAGATCCACAAGGGCCTCAGCAGGGAAGTAGGCATGTGTTTAGAGGTGGCAGCTACTATTATGACTATATACACGCTCGTTGCGCCTTCCGCTACAGGTTCATCGTCCCGGGCCGCTGGAACGTCGGCTTCGGTTTTCGGGTGGCGTGTGCGCCCCATCCCTCTCCGGGGCTTTGACCCCGCCAGAATTGTCGCCCGGCTATGGCTTGGCGGCCGAGGGTGAGAGGAAGCGGCGACCGCTTCCTGGCCGCAGTCGATGCCAGCGCATTCGACTCGGGCAAATATCAACCGGCCCCGCACCCTGGGTTTTGCACCCTGGTGCGGGGCGCTTTTGGGTCGGGCTCAGTAGGCGTCTATAAATTACTTCCTTTTCTTGCCGCGAAACGGCCCCCCTCAATCCCCCCGCAAGCGGGGGGAAGATTGACAGAAAACCCAGAGGGAAAGGCGACGGAAAGTTTTTGCTGTCCGAAAACCTCCTCCCCCGCTCGCAGGGGAGGCCGGGAGGGGGCCGGCGGTAATCGCCAAAAGTTGATGAAAGCGGGAAGTTATTTTTGACGGCCACAGAGAGTGCAGCGCCTGCCCGAAGGGCCGGGTGAACTCGGACATTTCAGGCGCTCTGCGTCAATGGTCGGCCTGCGCCGACCGTACCGGCGACGCTATATTGGAGGGCGCAGGCCCTCCGTTGGCCGCAGGCCTGAAGAGCCCGACTTGAGTCGGTCAGTGAAAAAAGGGAACTTATTTCTCTGCGCCCGCTTTATCGCGTCAATTCGTAGATGGCCGCGGCGTAAATGGCCATGGCCCGATACATCTCTTCCATGATGATGAATTCGTCGGCCTGATGCGCGGTCTCGGGGGAGCCGGGGAAGTTGGGGCCGAAGGCGACGCAATTATCCATGGCCCGGGCGTAGGTGCCGCCGCCAATAGCCAGCGGCTCCGCGTCCTGGTCGCCCGTCACCTCCCGATAAACGCTCAGCAGCGTTTTCACCAGGGGATGATCCAGGGGCACATAAAGCGAGCCCTTGCCCCCGACTTTCTGATAATCGAGCCCGAAGCGGGCGGCGGCTGTGCGCAATTTGTCCGCCACTTCTTCCTGGCTGGCCGTAACCGGAATGCGCATGTCGATGCCCAGCTTTTCCTCGCCTTCGGTGATGATTAGCCTGCCTGCATTGAAGGTGAGTTGGCCCGAGAC
>JALSPL010000009.1 GCA_026985975.1 Anaerolineae bacterium
GAAGCCCTTGCCGCAGACACCTTTTTCAACTACACTCAGCCTGCCAAAATCAAAAGAAACATTTTCCTTGATTTCATTAATTTTATGCCGAAAATGACTTGACTTTTATCACAGTATCTCCCCCGCCAGCGGGGGAGGAGGTTTTCGGACTGCAAAAACTTTTCGTAATCTTTTTCATCACTGCTTTCTGGCAATCTTCCCCCCGCTTGCGGGGGGATTGAGGGGGGCGTCCTGCGGCAAGAAAGGAAAGTAATTTATAGACGACTGCTAAGCTTTTTTCAGTCGATTCAGTATTGGCCCGAGATGTACTTTTCCCAAACTTCATTGCGATGGGCGGGCGTCTTGAGCCAGACCAGCGCCACATAGCGGGGCCGGTAAGGCGGACGCAGCAGACGCATGTGGGCTTCGGCGGGCGTGCGGTTGCCCTTGCGCTGATTGCAGCGCTTGCAGGCGGTGACGATGTTCTCCCAGGTCTTTTTGCCGCCCCGACTCTTGGGCAGCACATGATCCAGCGTGAGCTGCGATGCGCCCGGGCGAGCGCCGCAGTACTGGCAGGTGTAGGCGTCGCGGGCGTATACCAGCCGCCGGGTCAGAGGCAGGGCGAGATTGTGCGGCAGCTTGATGTAATGCCGCAAGCGGATCACCAGCGGCTGGGGGAATTGTGCGGATGCGGCCCGAATGAAACGATCCGTCGCTTCCACCAGCTCGGCTTTGTCTTTCAGCAGCAGCAAAATCGCCCGCCGCGTGGAAACCACGTGCAGCGGCTCATAGCTGGCGTTGAGCACCAAAACCTCGGCATTCATGCCATTCCCCCGAGACGAAAGTCATGTGCGCCGCATGATAAAACGCAAAATGCGCCCAGCATGAAACGCCGGACGCATTGAGAGAAAGTATCGAGGGGTGGCCAACGGGACTTGAACCCGTAACCTCCTGGGCCACAACCAGGTGCTCTGCCTATTGAGCTATGGCCACCATGTATGAGGTCGTCCAGGGTGTAAAGAAGCCGGAGCGAGTCGTGCGGCAACTCACCCCGGCGTCTAATGGCTGGCGGGCAGGGACTCGAACCCCGACTAGCGGCTCCAAAGGCCGCCGTCCTGCCAATTAGACGACCCGCCAAAAAAGGCAAAAAGGTGCCGAGGGGCAGACTTGAACTGCCGACACCGCAATTTTCAGTCGCGTGCTCTACCAACTGAGCTACCTCGGCAAAAAGAGAGGGCTGACGGGCAGCCCTCGGGGAAAGAGCGGGCGATGAGATTCGAACTCACGACCTTCTCCTTGGCAAGGAGACGTTCTACCACTGAACTACGCCCGCATGGCGATGAAGTAATGATGAAGGACCGACTGGGAAGAGGCGCCGAAGAGGTGGACCCGGTCGGATTCGAACCGACGATCTCCTCCGTGCAAAGGAGGCGCCTTCCCACTAGGCCACGGGCCCGCACCGGGCGATGATAGTGCCGACGAGAGGACTCGAACCTCCACGACCTGTCGGTCAACAGATCCTAAGTCTGTCGCGTCTGCCAATTCCGCCACGTCGGCGCACGTCGGCACGATAAAGCCTGGAAGATAAATGGGAGTACTCCCGATTCTGTTCGAAACCGCCATCTGTCTCACACCCCCGAGGGATGTGGTGGCTCCTGGCTTGCCGGGCGTGACCCGGCCTCACCGTCGCCACTGCGACGAGACCAAACCCTGACGGGCCTGGCCCACTCGCCTTGCTCCCAGTTGCACGCTCGCCTAGCCGATTGCATTGCTGCAACCGCTGGTGGGCTCTTACCCCACCCTTTCAGCCCTTACCCGCACCTGCCGAAGGCAGGCCGCTGGCGGGATTACTCTCTGTTGCGGTTGTAGTCGCCACGCCGTTGCCGACGTGACGCCCTCACTTGCTGTTTCATGAGGCAACCTTACCACCGGGCGGGTGGTGGGGAGTCGGGAAGTTCCTCTACCGGTTCGAGACCGGCAGCGGCGGTTCTCCATTTATCTTCCGGATGTCCGGGTCATGTCAAAGTGCTTCAACGATGGGCATTATAGCATTGCCAACCAGGATTGTCAAGATGCAAAATCATCAAAAATCAGCAGGCTCCCGATTCGTTTCATCTCCGGAAGATAGCGGCAATGGGGCCAGGCCCGAGACGCATGGGCTCGGTGGACAGGCGGGCAAAAGTTGCAAAAGTGTGCGATAATTCGGAAAATAGAAGGGTATGATGATCACCATGTCCGAGTTTCCCTCCTGGCTGAGCGTTCTCGAAATCGGCAATCAGATATTTTCCGCCGCGATCCTGATCCTCAGCTTCTCGCTCTTTGTCTACGTCCTCACCTTTAATCTGCACAGCAAGGTGGGACGCGCTTTCGCCGCGCTGCTGCTGGGCGTCGTCATCGTCTATTCGGGCGATGTGGTGCTGCCGCAGGTGGATTGGGCGGAGAGCTGGCTGCGTTTTCAGTGGCTGGGCATCGCCCTGGTGCCGGCCGCGTATCTGCATTTTTCGCGGGCGGTGCTGCTGGCGGTGTGGCTGCGGCCCGATCGTTTTCGCTGGCGGTGGATTATACGCGGCGCGTATGCGGCCAGTCTGCTCTTTGCCCTCCTGGCGTTGTTCACCAACATCCTGGTGCAATCGCCCTCGGGCGAGATGCCCGTGTCCAATCTGCGGCCCGGCCCGCTCTTTCCCCTCTTCACCCTCTACTTCATCGTCGCCACCCTGGCGGGGGGATGGAACCTGCTTCTGGCCCGCTGGCATGTCCGCACCCACACCGCCCGCCGTCGCCTCACCTATCTGTTGTGGAGCTTCGTCGCCCCGGGCCTCGGCGTTTTCCCCTACCTGATTCTGGTCACCAGCGCCGGTCAGACCCGCCCCGAGCTGGTGCTGATTTTGGCCAGCATCGCCAACGCGGCCGTGGGCGTCATGCTGGTGGCCATGGCCTACAGCGTCGCCTACTATGGCGTCTTCGCCCCCGACCGGGTGGTCAAGCGCCAGTTGCTCTATTTCATCCTGCGCGGGCCGGTGGTGGCCTCCATTGTGGTGGCGCTGATCTTCACCGTGCCCAAAGTGGAAGCCATCGTAGGTCTGCCGCCCGACACCGCCCTGACCTTCTTTGTGGTCATCACCATCGTCCTGGCCCAGATCATCCTCTACCTGGGCCAGCCCTGGATCGACCGCTTTCTCTATCGCAACGAGATGGCGGAAGTGGCGTGGCTGCGCACGCTGGAGACCCGCCTGATGACCAGCGGCGATCTCAGTCAGTTTCTGGAAAATGTGCTGGTGACGCTGTGCAATGTCTGCGACGTGGATCAGGGCTTTGTGGCGCTGCCGGGCGAGAGCGAAGTGCGGCTGGAAGCAGTGGTGGGGGATGAAGAGGAGGCCCGGCGCGTGCTTTCGCTGCCCGAAACCCAGCAATTGCTGACGACATCCGAACCGGAAAACGGGTTCGTCAAAGTGAACGGCTACATCGTCCGCTGTCTGATCAACCGACACACCGACGAGAACATGGGCATTTTGGCGCTGCACACCGCCTGTCCTACGTTGGCCGAAATGGATGAAGAAACGGCGCTGGTGATAGAGCACCTGTTGCGGCGGGCGGAGATCGCGGTCGAGGATCGACGATTGCAAATGGACGTTTTCGAAGCGCTGCGGCCCATCATGCCGGAGATGGAGGTGATGCAAGCGCTGCGCGGGGCCGTGCCCTATGTCATTCGCCCCGAGAATGGCGAATCGGCCGCCGCGCTGCTGCAACAGCCGGAGTTCTATGAATGGGTGCGGGGGGCGCTGACGCACTTCTGGGGCGGACCCAAGCTGAGCGGAAGTCCACTGCTGAACATGGCCGTGGTGCGGCGGCAACTGGCCAGCTATGAGAATTCGCCGACGCGGGCGCTGCGGGCCATCTTGCAGGAGGCCATCGAGCATCAACGCCCGCCGGGCGAGCGACAGATGACCACGTCGGAGTGGCTGCTTTACAATATCCTCGATTTGAAGTATCTTCAGGGCAAGAAAGTGCGCGAAGTGGCCCAAAAGCTGGCCATCAGCGAGTCGGATCTCTATCGCAAACAGCGCACCGCCATCGCCGAAGTCGCCCGCGCCCTGGCGGAGATGGAAGCGGAGGCGTCGGAAGAAGAAAAGGCATAACCCGCCGCCCCCTCTCTTCGTCCCCCAAGCATTTTCATACACTCCCCCACATCCCCCATCATGTCTGGAAAAAAACGCGCCGCAGCCCGACGCCTTCAAATCTCGATTCTGGGCGCAATTTCTGCGCTCTTCGGCTTCGCCGCTCTTTATGAGTTGACCACTGATCCCTCGGGCAAGCATTTTCTGCACACGCTCCTGGGATCGGGTGCATGGCCCTTTGCACTATTCATCACGTTGCTGGGAGCGGCCATGATGTTCTGGCCGCAGTTGGAAAAACGCCTGGGCAGTTATTGGTACGCCGAGGCGCTGCTGGGACTGCTGTTGATGTATCTGGCGCTGCTGACCATATTCAGCGCCCGGTTGCACGTCCCGGATCCCTATCGGGCGGCGATGGCGGGCCGGGGCGGCGGCATGGTGGGCTGGGCGCTGGCGCAATTGTCTCTGATGTATCTGGGAACGCTGCCCACCTGGGCGTTGCTGCTGACCATGCTTGTCGGCGGCGGGTATCTCATCTATCTTTACACGCCTTTGCGCCTGCTGACCGTGCCGGGCGTCTCGCTGACATGGATAGAGCCGCAGCCGCCGGCGGAGATGGCGCAGCCGCCACAACCACAGAAGCGCCCAGCGCCAAAAAAAACGCCCCGAAAGCGTGAAAAAACGCCAGGCAAAACCGCGCGACCGGAACGATCATCGCCAACGAAGAAAAAACGCCCGGCCCAGAAGGCTGGAGCGGATAAGAAGGCAAGACGCAAGGGCCAGCGCGGCGCTTCTTCCCGCAAAAAAACAACCCAGAAGGCCCCGCAGCGCCCCATGAGCAGCGCGCTGCCGCCCCTGAGCCTGCTGCACCAGGCGGATGAAGGGGACGCGCCTCATGAGCAGGCCCAAATCATGGCCAAGATCATCGAGGAAACGCTGGCCAGTTTCGACATCCCCGCCCGGATTGTGCAGATCAACGTAGGGCCCACGGTGACGCAGTTCGGCGTGCAGCCGGGAACGTATGAGAAGAACGGGCAGAAGGTGCGGGTGCGCATCAGTAAGATCGTGGCGCTGGCCGATGATCTGGCGTTGGCGCTGGCCGCGAGTCCGGTGCGCATGGAGGCCCCGGTGCCGGGCGAACCCTACATCGGCATCGAGGTTCCCAATCCCGAACCCACGCTGGTGAGCCTGCGCGGCGTGCTGGAGGCGGATGGATTCAGGGAGGTCGACAGTCCCCTGGCCATCCCTCTGGGACGGGATGTCAGCGGCGAGGCGGTGGTGGCGGATCTGCACAAACTGCCGCATCTGCTCATCGCCGGGGCCACCGGTTCGGGCAAGTCGGTGGCCATGAACGCCATCATCAGCGGTTTGCTGTTCAACAATACGCCCGAGCAGGTGAAGATGGTGATGGTGGACCCCAAGCGGGTGGAGTTCCCCGGCTACAATGGCATCCCTCACCTGCTGGCGCCGGTGGTGACGGACCCGGAGCAGGCCAGTGGCGCCCTGAGCTGGCTGCTGGTGGAGATGGACGAACGCTATCGCAAATTCTCGGAGGCGGGCGTGCGCAACATCGGCGGTTACAACGAGAAACTGCCGCCCGAGCAGCGCCTGCCCTACATCGTCATGTTCGTAGACGAGCTGGCCGACCTGATGATGACCTCGCCCGAAGTCATCGAGGCCAAGCTGGTGCGGCTGGCGCAAATGGCCCGGGCCACGGGCATTCATCTGGTCATCGCCACTCAGCGCCCCTCGGTGGATGTGGTGACAGGGCTGATCAAGGCCAATTTCCCCGCCCGTCTCGCCTTCGCCGTCTCCAGCCAGATCGATTCGCGAGTGATTCTGGATGAACCGGGCGCGGAAAAGCTGCTGGGCCGCGGCGATGGCATCTTCATGGCCCCGGACAGCCCCCAACTGCGCCGCATCCAGGGCTGTTTTGTCAGTGATGGCGAAATTCAGGCGCTGGTGGGATGGTGGCAATCACAAACGCCCCGGCAGCCCCATGATCCCACCGCGGCTCGTTTCCCCTGGACCGATATGATGGTGGCGGAGGCCAACGCCGATGATCTTTTCTACATGGCGGTGGAGACGGTGCGCGGCCGTCAGAGCATCTCGGCCTCGGCCTTGCAGCGCATGATGAACATCGGTTATCCCAAGGCGGCCCGGCTCATCGAGGAGCTGATGGAAGAGGGCGTCATCGGCCCGGAAGTGGACAAACGCACCGGGCATCCGGTGTTGATCGAGGAGTAGCGTTTCAAGGTCTGCGAGACCTTGAAACGCTGGGCGCGACGAGGTTACGCGTAGCGTCGGGCGGGCCAGAAACGGCGCAGCCGCCACACGCCCGACTGCGCATCCGCCAACAATTCGGCCCGGCCGCCATCCGCGAATTCAACGGTCATCGTCCACACGCCCTCGGGCGAACGCGCCTGTCTGCCCACCCCTATCACCTGTTTGC
>JALSPL010000010.1 GCA_026985975.1 Anaerolineae bacterium
GCCCTTCCAGCCACACAGCCTGGGGCCGCCACTGGCCCGCCCGCCACGAGGCTTCCACCAGCAGCGTGGGCATGGCGTCCCGCTCGGCCCCGGCCGGAGCCTTGGGATCCACGCGAATGCTGCGCTCATTGACGTAGCGCAGGGCCAAACGCAGTCCTGCGGCCACGCTGGCCCGTTTGTTGCCGATGCGATCATGGGGCCAGACGTGCATCTCGCCCCAATCGACGCCTTCGGCTGCGAGATGCAGGTAGACCAGGCCCACCGGTTTTTCGGGCGAGCCGCCGCCGGGCCCGGCGATGCCGGTGACCGAGACGGCCAGATCCGTTTGCAGCAGCTTGCGAACGCCGCGGGCCATCTCCTGCGCTGTTTCGGGACTGACCGCGCCGTGGGCCTCCAGGGTCTCGGGCCGCACGCCCAACACGTGCATTTTGGCGAAATTGCTGTAGGAAACCACGCCGCCCGCAACGTAATGAGAGCTGCCGGCGATGTCGGTGAGGACGCTGGCGATGAGGCCGCCGGTGCAGCTTTCGGCCAGGGCGATGGTGAGATGATGGTCATCGAGTCGCCGGCCCAATTCGGCGCTGAGTTCGCGCAGTTGGGCCAGGGTGGGGGCGTTGTTGGTCATGGTGGGAATAGGAGTGGGAAGGGTGATGTGATGAAAGCTTGCGTAGTTGAGAGCAATGATCAGAGATCGTTTTGAAGATGTCTTCCTCAGTCATCAATCCTCAACCATTTTGCCAGAAACTGGCTGTTTTGTCACGCAGCGTTCGCCAATCAGCATCCAGGGGCGATTGGCGACGCGGGTGAGGATGACGACGACGGGACGTCCGCTTTTTTGCCTGTACAAACGCTTGCGAAAGGGCTCCGGCTCGATGGGGGAGCCCCGCTTTTTGACGGCGACCACACGCGCCGCCAGGGCCCGCAGGCGACGATTGAGATGTTTGAGATCGAAGGGATGATGTTCGAGGATGCGCCAGGCCCGGGCCAGGGGCGTATCCATCAGCGCATCGCCCGAGAGATAGGCGATGTCGGCGTCGATCTGCCACAAGCCCAGTTGCTGCGCCAGATCCCCCACCGCGCCGGCGCGGATGACCGCGGGATCGGGCTCGTAGAGGAAGACGCCCGGCGCTCGCACCGCGGCTCGGGTGCCGCGGGCCCGCAGACTGACGCCAGCGGGCAGCGCCGTGGCCACGCGCCCCGGTTGCGCGACCAACGTTCCAAACCACAACACCGCCTCCTTCAACTCGCCATTCAGGCTGATCCATTCGGCTTCGGCTCCGGGCGGGATGGCATGATGGGGCAGGCCCGGCATGAGCTTGACGCCGAGGTGGGGAATGCAGCGTCGCTGCAAATCCAGCAAGGCGGAGAGGGGCGGCAGCAGGGCGTCGGGATGGAAGATGCGGCGGGCGTCGGTGCGGCGGCCCGGATCCGCCCAGGCGGCGGCGATGCGCCAGGCGGGACGGGTGACATCGGCCCGCAACGGCTGGATGCGAGCGGACAGATTCAACGCCCGGGCGTTGGCCTGAACCAGGGCCGCGGCCAGAGAATCGCGATCGACGGCCAGAACGCGCACGCCCGTCTCGGCCAGAGCGATGCTATCAGTGCCCAGACCGCATCCCAAATCGACCACCTGAGCAAACCCCGCGTAGCGGCGGGCGGTGTAGCGAGCCACTTCCTGCGGGCTGGCCTGCTGCAAGCTGATTTTGCTGAAAAACATCTTGCTGGCCCCAGCATCGAACTTTTTCTCCGCCCTTTTCCGCAGCCGGGCTGTGGTCACCAGCGCCGACGCCTGTGCGGGGGTGAAGCGCTTTCGCAATCCGGTCAACGTCGGCAACAGCGCCGCATCTTCGGGCGGGTTTTGCGTCAGCCGTTGCAACGGGCCCACAGCTTCATCCGATTGCAGCCAGCGCAGCAGCTCGGGCGTAAGCGTCATGTTTCGGAACAGGGCGCGGCCACGGGGAGATAGATGCGAAAAACGCTGCCCTCGCCCGGAGTGGATTCGACCTCGATGCGACCATTGTGCGCATCGACAATCCAATTGACGATGGAAAGGCCCAGGCCCGTGCCCCCGGCGGCGCGGGTGCGGGCTTTGTCGGCCCGATAGAAGCGATCGAAGATGTGCGGCAGGTCTTCGGGGGCGATGCCCTGGCCGGTGTCCGCCACGGTGAGCATCGCCTCATCTCCCAGGCAATGCAGACTGAGCTCGATGCTGCCGCCCCGAGACGTATAGCGAATGGCGTTGTTGATAAGGTTATCAAGCACCTGCCGCAGGCGATCGGCGTCTCCCATCACCACCGCCTGATCTTCGTGGGTGAGATGAATGGAGAGCTTATCCTCCGCCCGCCGTCTGGCCAGACGATAAGCTTCCAGCAACAGCGTATCCAGCTCCACCGGCGCCCGATTGATGGCAAGCCCGGAATCCGCCTGGGAAAGCAACAGCAGATCGGAGATGAGACGGTGCATGCGTTCAGCCTCGGAGTGCATCTCGTTGAGCATGTCGTTCCGCTCATCCTCGGGCAGATTGCGGGCCCGGCGCAACAGGCTGAGATTGCCCAAAATAGTGGTCAAGGGCGAACGCAACTCATGGGAGATGTCGCCCGTGAAACGTCGCTGTTTCTCGAAAAGCTCCTCCAGCCGATCGAGCATCTCGTTGAAAGTGCTGATCAAGGCGCCGATTTCATCATTACGCTGGCGGCGGATGGGGACGCGGCGTTTGAGATTGCCGGTGCGGGTGATGGCCAGGGCGGTGGCCGTCGCCTCGTTGATGGGCTGTAGGGCCACGCCGGTCAGCCAGTAGCCAACGCCTGCGGCCAGGGCCAGGGCGATGGTGAAGAGCAGCAGCAGATTATGACTTAACTCCCGGAGAATAGTCTGTTGAGGCGCCAGATTGCGGGCTACCTGCACAATTCCCTCTGTGCGGCCACTGACGATGATAGGCGCGAAATAGACGCGTAGATCATCGGGCTGACGGATGCTGAGGTTGTAAAATCCCGCCATCCCGTGCATAGCCTGCTGATAGTAGGCTTCGGGCAATTCGATGACAGCCCGACCCAGATTACCGGAACGAACGATCACCCGCCGAGAATTGTCCCGCACCTGTACGTAAATGTCGGGCTCGAAAGTGGCGGTGACGATGGTCAAAAGGGGGTCGGTAATGGTGGTCGAGCCCGATGTCAACAACGTCAACTGAGCGATCTGATCTCCCTTTTGCTGAAGTTCCCGATCGACGCCGCCGACGACGCTGGCCTGCACCCGCGAGAACACCATCGCCCCCACAAGCAGCAGCAACGCTGCCAGAAGGCCGGTATACCAGAGGGTGAGACGAAGACGAAGCGACATAATTCTCAGGGTTGGCGCAGGATGTAACCGGCGCCGCGCTTGGTGTAGATGAGCCGCGGCTCGCCTTCGGCCTCCAGTTTGGTGCGCAGATAACGGATGTAGACTTCGATGATGTTGGATTCCCCGCCAAAGTCATAATCCCAAATCTCATCATAAATCTGTGTGCGGGAGATGACCTGATTGGGATGGCGCATGAAAAGCTCCAGCAGGTCGAATTCCCGCGCAGTCAGTTCGATCTCGCGATGGTCGCGGCGCACGGTGCGGGCGGCGGTGTCCATCACCAGATCGGCAAATTCCAGGATCTGCTTGGGCTGGCGATGTTCCGAGCGGCGTAATTGCGCCCGCACCCGGGCCAGCAATTCATCGATGTCAAAAGGTTTGATCACATAATCGTCGGCCCCGCTATCCAGGCCCAGCACCCGATCCTCAACGGTGTCGCGGGCGGTGAGCATGAGAATAGGGGTGTCGCTCTCTTCGCGAATGCGTTTGCACACCTCAATGCCGTCGATGCCGGGCAGCATCAGGTCCAGGATGATGAGATCGGGATTTTCGTCATGAAAGGCGCTGATGCCTTCCAGACCGTTTTTCACAAGCCGGGCCTCATAGCCTTCCAGCAGCAAAGCGCGTCGCAATAGTTTGCCAATGGAGGGATCATCTTCGATGATAAGAATCTTTGTCGTCATGGTGGTTTCTCACTTGAATGGGGGAGCGTCTCTGCTTTGTCCGAGTGAAACGTGATGCGTGATGCGAAGCTCCTCACGTTTTATGCATCAGCTTGATTAGCAACGCCGGCGTCGTTACGGTAATCGTAACTGTTCAGGTTGTTTTTGCTGACCACAACCTGACAGGTTCCATATGTCCAGATTGGCTCACCGAACGAGCTGGCAGGAGCAAATTTGGTCGCGTATGCGTCATTTCTGGCGGGGAACCTGCCAGGTTTGAGCGCAAATGACCCAAAATCTGCATACGTTAGCAGTTATAATCAATCATAGTTTGAAAGCCGGGGAGCCTTCGGCCGCCAGCAGGCCGCGCAGGCGATCGATGCTGAGGTTGCCGCCGCTGAGCACGACGCCCACCCGTTTTCCCGCCAGTTCCTGACGCAACCTCAGGGCCGCGGCCAACGATGCTGCGCCCGCGCCTTCGGCCAGGTTGCGGGTGTGGGCCAGCAAGATGATGATGGCCCGGCGGATTTCATCATCGCTGACCAGAATGAAATCATCCAGATAGCGACGCAGGATCTGCTGGGGCAGCTCGAAGGCGGTGCGGGTGGCCAGTCCCTCGGCAAAGGTGGCCATGGGAGCTTCCAGCAAGCGGCCTTCGCGCCACGAACGCCAGGCCGCGGGCGCCTGCGCCGATTGCACGCCGATGACCCGAATGGCGGGATTGACGGTTTTGGCCACGATGCACACGCCCGCAGCGCCGCTGCCGCCTCCCACCGGTGCGATGATGACGTCGAGATCAGGCTGATCGTCCAACATCTCCAGGGCGTAGGTTCCCACGCCCGCTATCAGCAAGGGCTCGTTGCCGCTGTGGATGTAGCGATAGCCCTGCGTCCGGGCCTCCTGCTCCACCCACTCCCGCGCTTCGTCAAAATCCTGACCCTGAAACACGACCTCGGCGCCGAGGTGACGCATGGACGCCACTTTGGCGGGATTGGCGCCCTCGGGCACGGCGATGACGGCCCGCACGCCGAAAAGCCGGGCGGCGTAGGCCACCGATTGGCCATGATTGCCGGTGCTGGCGGCGATAACGCCCGCCTGGCGCTGCTCCGGGCTGAGCTGCGAGATGAGATGCACGCCGCCGCGCACCTTGAACGCGCCCACCGGCTGATGGTTTTCATGCTTCACCCAGATTTCGGCGCCCACCATCGTGCTCAGGGCGGGATAGGTGTAGAGGGGCGTGGGGCGCAGCCAGGCCCGCAGGTTGCGGCGGGCCTTGAGCACGTCGGTAAATCGAACTGGCAGGAGGTCGGTCATAAAAAATCTTTGGCGAAGTGAGAAAGGATGGGTCGCCTGAAAAAGCCTCACCACGGAGGCGCAGAGGGCACAGAGGAAGAAAAAGGTGGCGGTTCGGATGTCTTTTCTCTGTAAACTGCCATGATTTTCTCCGCGTTCTCCGTGTCTCTGTGGTAAAATAACCTTTTTTCAGCGGAGCCAAGGATGGGAATACAGAGCATTATAGAGAAAAGAACGCGACAATACAAAGATGGCGGCGGGGTTGAACCTCCTGACTTGCTATCCGGCTCCGCAGCTTTTATCATAACGGCATGTCTTTGCTTTGCTTGCTGCCCGATGAAATGAGCGTTGCCCGTCTGCCCGCCGACGCCGCCATCCCCGCCTGGGCGACGGCCTCCCCATTTTTCAGCATCACCCGCACGCCCGATGAGCTCTCCATCCTTTGCCCCGCCGCCCGGGTTCCGGCGGGCGTGCGGGCCGAAGCGGGCTGGCGCTGTCTACAAGTGGCCGGGCCGCTGGATTTTGGTCTGGTGGGCGTGCTGGCGGCGCTGCTCGGGCCTTTGCAACAGGCCGGGATCAGCGTCTTCGTCCTTTCCACCTACGACACCGACTATGTGTTGGTGAAAAAAGCGCAGCTTTCGCGGACGCTGCACGCACTGCGGGCCGCGGGCCATGAAATCAAAGAGGGAAGCGCCAAGGACGCCCCCTCTTCTGCATAAACGCGTGAAGTCCGTCAGTTTGTAACTGCTTAGGTTGTCTGCGCTGACCACAACCTGACAGGTTCCAAGCGTCCAGATTGGCTCACTGAACGAGCTGGCAGGAGCCAATTTGGTCGCGTGTACGTCATTTCTGGCGGGGAACCTGTCAGGTTCGAACGCAAAAGGACCCGGAATCTGCATACGTTAAGTAGTTACGTCAATTTTTGAGGATGCCGGCAAAGGCGAAGGCGCCGCCCGCCAGAGCGGTGTCTTTCAGCAAATTGGGTAATGACATGGCCATGGCGTCAGGATTCATCACGCCGGGGAGATGGATGGTGAGGGCGAAGGAGAGCAGTAGAATCCCCAAAAGCAGACTGGCCCATACGGCAAAACGATTGGCGAGGATGGCCACCGAGGCGGCAAGCAAGGCGATGCCGGTGAGATACACCCAGATAATGCCGCCAGGCACAAAGGATGGCACCAACGCCGACATGGCCTGGGAGTTCATAAAATGCAAGACGCCGAACACCATCAGTGGCAGGGCGAAGAGAATACGGCTGGCGGTTTTGGTAAGTGCGGGGCTAAGAGTCATGGTTTTTATCCTCCAAACATGAGTGAAAATGAAGATGATAACAAAGAGCTGACAGCATTCTACACACCCCAGAGCGCCTATCCTCTTCTTTTCTTACCCACTGGATTGCCTGAAAAAGCATTGTCTCACGCAAAGTCGCCAGGGCGCAAAGAAAAATGTCAAGGTTTCGCTAAGAAAAATCGGCTGAAACCCCACCATTTTAGCTGTTTTCTCTGCCAGTACTGCTGATTCCGACCTTGTTTCAGGGGAGTCGCCTCCTGCATCAGAAAATTCACAGGGCGCTGTCTCACTGCATCATAACGACTTTCATTTTCCAGCCAGTTTCATGTTACAATAGAACATCTGACATGCAGCGCAAAGCGTCGATGATGGCTTTTTGTTCCGGCGGAGAGAAAAAATGATCCTTTCGGCCCAACGCCCTGAATATCTGAAGCTCTCTGCGCGAAAACAGACGCCCTACTGAATTCAAAAATAAAATCCAAAACCGTTTCTCAAAATAAAAAAGGCTTTTTCAATGTCCGATTTCAACGTTACCAAACAAATTCTGGAAGACTCTCACGAAATCCTGCTCACAGTCGAGGTTGCTCCCGAGCGCGTCGAGAAAGCGCTGCGGAGCACGGCCAAAAAGCTGGGCAGAAAGATGCGCATCCCCGGCTTCCGGCCCGGCAAAGCGCCCGCCAACATCATCATCGCCCGACTGGGGCGCGAGTATGTGCTGCAGGAGGTGGCCGATGAGATGATTGACGAGGCGCATCAGGCAGCCATCGAAACCGTGATAGACGAGGTGGCCGGCGCAGCCGCGCTGCGCGACGTCCGCCTGGAGCCCCTGACCTTCGAGTTTGTCGCTCCCCTGAAAACAGAAGTGGATCCGGGCGATTATCGCGGCATCCGCGTGCCGATAGAAGAAGTGGACGAAGACAAAGTTCAGGAGATGGTCGCCGACGAGCTGAAAAATCTCCAGGAGAAAAACCAGGTCTGGATTCCTGTAGAAGACCGGCCCGTGCAGTTTGGCGATCTGGTTACCCTGGGCGTCAAACTGACGGTGGATGGCGAAGAGGCGCTGAACGAGGAGGAGTGGGACTTCATCCCCAGCGAGACCGATTACACCATGTCACCCGAATTCGACGCGAACATCGTGGGCATGGCGTTGGGCGAGAGCAAGACTTTCACCCTGACCTTCCCCGAAGACGCCGTCTCAAAATGGGCGGGGAAAGAAGGGGAGTTCGAGGTGGAGATCAAGGCCATCAAATCGGAAGAGCTGCCCGCGTTGACGGATGAATTCGTCGCCGAAAATACTGATTACGAAACAGTGACGGCTTTCAAAGAGGCGCTTGAAGAAGGCGTCCGCACTTATCTCGAAAGCGAAAAAGAACACGAGTTCCAGAAAAAACTGTTGGAGGCCCTGAAGGAAGGGGCGACCATCAACTATGCGCCCGCCACATTTCAATACGAGGTGGATCGTCTGGCGGCGGAACGCGAAGATCTCTACAAATCCTATGGTTTCGAATCCCTGGACGAGCTGCTAAAATTGCAGGGCAAGACTCGCGAGGAGTTTCTCAAGGAACTGGAGCCCGAGGCCAGGGCCCGCCTGGAAGAAGAACTGCTGCTGGATGAAATCGCCCGACGCGAAAAACTGGATGCCAGCGATTATGAACTGGAGCAATACATCGTCAGCGCCGGCCTCAGCGATGATGATACAACAAGACTCATCGAACGGCTGACAGAGGATGAATACTATCGACTTTACATCCGCATGTTGGTGTTGCGCAAAAAAGCGCATGAGCTGCTGACCGCCATCGCCAGGGGCGAGGATGTGCCCGAGCCGGGCCAGCATCCGGTGGAAGAAGCGCCCGAAGCGACTGAGCAAGCAGCGGACGAGGATGTTGAGATCACCGAAAAGGACGGCGCCGAAGACGTGACCGAGATGGCGGTTGAAGACGATGAAGATGAAGTCATTGCCGAAGAAGTGATCGAGGAAGAGGAAACCGAAATTCCAGACAGTGCATCTGAGTAATCATCAACGGCCAATGGCCCATTGAAATCTGAATCGAGAGAAGACGCATTATGAGTGAACACAAATCGACTTTACCCCAATCCCTGATCCCGATGGTCATCGAACAGACGGGCCGCGGCGAGCGGGCCATGGATATCTATTCACTGCTGCTCAAGGAGCGCATCATCTTTTTGGGCACGCCCATCAATGATCAGGTGGCCAACAGCATCATCGCCCAGTTGCTTTATCTGAACCATGTGGACCCGGAGCGGGACATCCAGCTTTACATCAATTCGCCCGGCGGACACGTATACGCGGGCCTGGCCATTTATGACACCATGCAGATGATCCAGGCGCCGGTTTCCACCTGGGCGGTGGGCATCACCGCCAGCATGGCCACGATTCTGCTGGCCGCGGGCGCCAAAGGCAAGCGCTACGCCCTGCCACACAGCACCATCCACATGCACCCCGCCGGCGGCGGCGCTCAGGGCTACACGCCCGATGTGCGCATTCAGTTCAAGGAGCTGGAACGCCTGCAGGACGCCAATTTCTACATTCTTTCCAAACACACCGGTCAATCCATCGAACGCATCGAGAAGGATTTCGATCGGGATCATTACATGCACCCGCAGGAAGCCCTGGAATACGGTCTCATCGACCATATCTTTGGCGAACCCAACCCCGTACTGGAGAAAACTGACAAGGAATGAGCCAACAATTCTGTTCTTTCTGCAATCGTCCCGAAAATGAAGTGCAGCGGCTCATTGCCGGGCCTGACGGCGTTAATATCTGCGATGAATGCGTCGGGCTGTGCGTCGAGATTCTGGAAGAAGAAGACATCTCGCTTTCAGAGAAGAAAAAGCCGCCCCTGACCTTCAGCCTGGACCGCATTCTCTCGCCTCGCGAGCTGGTGCGGCGGCTGGATGACTACGTCATCGGACAGGAGCGGGCCAAGAAGGTGCTCTCGGTGGCGGTTTACAACCATTACAAGCGCATCATCTCCGGCGCCGAGCCCGAAGATGTGGAGCTGCAGAAGAGCAACATCCTGCTGCTGGGCCCCACAGGCAGCGGCAAGACCCTGCTGGCCCAAACCCTGGCCCGCATCCTCGATGTTCCCTTCACCATCGCCGACGCCACCAGCCTCACCGAGGCGGGCTATGTGGGCGATGATGTGGAAAATATCCTGGTGCGATTGTTGCAGGCCGCGGATTGGGATGTGCAGCGAGCCGAAATCGGCATCGTCTATATCGACGAGATCGACAAAATCGCGCGCAAATCGGGAGGCAACCCCTCCATCACCCGGGATGTGTCGGGCGAGGGCGTGCAGCAGGCCTTGCTGAAGATCATCGAGGGCACGGTGGCCACTGTGCCCCCGCAGGGCGGGCGCAAACATCCCCAGGCGGAGCTGGTTTCCATCGACACCAGCAGCGTGCTCTTCATCGCCGGCGGCGCTTTCGCGGGCATCGAAGACGTCATCGCAAAACGGCTCGGCGCCCATGGACGCATCGGCTTCAATGGCGCGCCCATGGCAAAATCGGCGCTGGAAAAACGCCGCACCCAACTCCTGGCCAAAATCAATCCCGAAGACCTGCTGGAATACGGGCTCATCCCCGAATTTGTGGGACGTCTGCCCGTGACTGTGAATCTGGAGCCGCTGGACGAGGAATCCCTCATCGCCATCCTCACTCAGCCCAAAAACGCGATCCTGCGCCAGTTTCAGCGTCTGTTTGAGCTGGACCATGTGCAGCTTATCTTCAGCGATGAGGCGCTGCGGGCCGTAGCCCGCGAGGCCATGCGTCAGAAGACCGGCGCCCGCGGCTTGCGCACCATCGTCGAGCGGGTGTTGCTGGATGTGATGTATGAGATTCCAGGCCGGGACGATGTGGCCCGCTGCATCGTCAACGACGAAAACATCACCCAGGGAACCCGCCCCCTGCTGCTCAACAGCCAGGGCAAGGCCGTCGCCTGGCGCAGCGATGAACGCCTGCCCAAAAGCGCATGATCGGCCACTGAACACTGCATACAGACCTCTGATCCCCTATGTCTCTTCCGCATCTCTCCATCCACGCCAACATCTGGCTCGAAACAGATGAAGGCGACGTGGCGCTGAGCCGCTGGCGCCTGGAGCTGCTGGACGCTGTAGCCAGCACCGGCTCTATCAGCGCCGCGGCCCATGCCATGGGCATCCAATATCGGCTGGCGTGGAATCGCATCCACGAGATGGAGGAGCGGCTGGGAATGCCTCTGGTGCAGACCACGGTGGGGGGCAAGGGCGGCGGCGGGGCGCAGCTCACATCCGAGGCGCAGATCATCATCCAGCATCTGCGGGAGATGTTCGAGGCCATCGACGCCTGCGCCCAGGAGCAGGGCGTCATTCATCTGCAGCGATTGCAAAAAGCGTTGCGCGAATAGGGCATAACGTCAGGGATTTTTCCGCAAAAGCGGTATGTTGAAGTATCATATCGGCGTTGAGCGTCATTCGCGTTCATGGTCATCACTTCCTATTCCCGAGGAGTTGTGAGATGTTTCAACGTCATCCTTTTCATCGTTTTTTTGGGGCATCCGGTATGCCCATTCGACATATCGCAATCCTGACAGGGCTTGTTGTGAGCGTCATCACTCTGACATCCTGCGCCCCGCCGGCGCTTCCTCAACATAGCGGAGATCAAACAGTCAACCCCGCCCAAGCGTTGGCGCTGGCCACCACCACCAGCACCTACGATAGCGGTCTGCTGGACGCCATCCTCCCCGATTTCGAGGCGAAGAGCGGCATCAAGGTGGATGTGGTGGCTGTGGGCACGGGCCAGGCCCTGAAGCTGGGACAGGCCAAAGACGCCGATGTGCTGCTGGTTCATGCGAAAAGTCGAGAAGTGCAGTTCGTGTCTGAAGGCTACGCGCCTTTCCGCAAAGATGTGATGTACAATGACTTCGTCATTATCGGCCCGGCCAGCGATCCGGCTGGCGTCAAGGGCATGACCAACGCCGCGGACGCATTCAAAAAAATCGCAGAAAGTCAGGCTACGTTCGTCTCCCGCGGCGATAATTCCGGCACGCATATGAAAGAGATGGCCATCTGGCAGGCGGCGGGCGTGGAGCCCGCGGGCGATTGGTATCAGAGCGCGGGCCAGGGCATGGGCGCAGTGCTGACCATGGCCAACGAGCAATGGGCCTACACGCTCAGCGATCGCTCCACCTACCTCGCCCGCCAGGATGGCCTGGACTTGAACATCCTGGTGCAGGGCGATCCCATGCTTTTCAATCAATACGGCGTGCTGCCCATCGCCCAGGATGAGGCGCACCAGGACAAGTTCGCTGCGGCCATGGCTTTCGTGCACTGGATCACCAGCCCTGAGACGCAAAAACTCATTGCTGAATTTGGCAAGCAGCAATACGGCCAGCAGCTTTTCTATCCCAACGCTGCGCAATAACCCCCGTCATGGATATTTTTCTCGAAGGCTTAGGCCGGGCGCTCCAGCTCATTTTCAGCTTCGACGCCGATCTGATGGCCATCGTGCGGCTTTCGCTGGTTGTGAGCGGGATGGCTCTGGTCATCAGCGCCATCCTGGGCCTGCCCGCGGGCATCATTCTGGGCCTGAAGAGCTTTCGGGGCAAGCGGCTGCTGGTGGCGTTGGTCTACACCGGCATGGGCCTGCCGCCGGTGGTGGTGGGCCTCACCATCTACATCCTGCTTTCCCGGCAGGGCCCGCTGGGCGAGTTGGGCTGGCTTTTTACGCCCCGGGCCATGGTCATCACCCAGAGCATCCTCTCTCTGCCGCTGATCATCGGCTTCACCATGACCGCTATTGCGGCCGTGCCCGCGGCGTTATCGCAGCAACTGCGCTCGCTGGGAGCCACCCAGCGCCAGATTGTGCTGACGCTGTTGTATGAGGCGCGGGCGGGCGTGTTGGCTGCGCTCATCGCCGGTTTCGGAGCCATCATCTCCGAGGTAGGCTCGGTAATGATCGTGGGCGGCAACATCGAACACAAGACCCGGGTGTTGACCACCGCCATCGTGCTGGAAACCAGGCGCGGCAATTTTTCTCTGGCCATCGCCCTGGGCGTCATCTTGTTGGCCATCACTTTCTCCGCCAACTGGCTGCTGTTGCACTTGCAAGGCCGCCTGGATCCAAGACAATAATGGAAACTATTCTGCGTCTGGAAGACATTCGACATCGCTATGGTCAGCGCATTGTCTTGCGCGTGCCCGAGCTGCGTATTCGGCCGGGCGAGATTTTCGCGGTGGTGGGGCCTTCGGGTGCGGGCAAGAGCACGTTGCTGCGGCTGATGAACTTTCTGGAGAAGCCCACCCGGGGCCAGGTCTTCTTTCATCAGCGGGCATGGACGCCGCGTTCCTTGCCTATCGAGTTGCGGCGCAGGATGACGACGGTGTTCCAGCAGCCGTTGCTGCTCAATGCGTCGGTGGGAAGCAACGTGGCCTATGGGCTGCGGGTGCGCGGCTCTCGCAATGGCAAAGCCGCCATCCGACAGGCGCTGGAAGAAGTGCGGCTGGCGCATCTGACGGATCAATCGGCCAACACGCTCAGCGGCGGCGAGGCCCAGCGCGTCTCGCTGGCCCGGGCGCTGGTGCTGAATCCCGAACTTCTCTTTCTGGATGAACCCACCGCCAATCTCGATCCGGGCAATGTCAAGCTCATCGAGGAGATCATCCGCCGGGCCAACGCCCAACGGGGGACGACCGTAGTCATGGTCACCCACAACGTGTGGCAGGCCCGCCGTCTGGCCCAGCGCGTGGCCCTGCTCTACGATGGAGAGATCATCGAGATCGCGACCACCGATGATTTCTTCCACCATCCGCAAGATCCCCGCACGCGGGCCTTTCTCACCGGCGATCTGGTATACTGAGATTTGCTCTGAATCGTTCTATTGCGTAACTACTCAAGTTGTCTGCCCCGACCGCAACCTGACAGGCGCCATTCAGCCGGGTTTACCTATCGAACAAGTTGGCAATAAGCGGAATTGGCCCATCATTCGGCCTTGCCGACAGGGAACCTGTCAGGTTTGAGCGCAAAAAGTCTTACGAACCTGCATACGCTAGCAGTTACTCGACTGCGCTTTCATTTCCTTACCTTCTTTTCTCTTCGCGCCCCGGCGTGAGATCAATCCAAATTATGTCTCAATTAACCCATCTCGATGACAGCGGCGCCGCCAAGATGGTGGACGTCAGCGCCAAACCTATCACCCATCGCACAGCCATGGCCGAGGCCCGCGTGGTCATGCAACCCGAGACTCTGGCCGCCATCAAAGCGGGCAATGTGAAGAAAGGGGATGTGCTGGGCGCGGCCCGGGTGGCGGGCATCATGGCCGCCAAACGCACCCACGACCTCATCCCCATGTGTCATCCCCTGCTGCTGACCAAAGTTGCGGTGGATTTCGATTATGTGGACAATGGCGTAGCCATTCGCACGCTGGTGAAGACCCAGGGTCAGACTGGCGTGGAGATGGAGGCGCTGACCGCGGCCGCGGTGGCGGCTTTGACCATCTACGACATGGCCAAAGCTCTGGAAAAAACCATGCGCATCGAAGGCGTGCGCCTGCTTTACAAAAGCGGCGGCAAAAGCGGCGCGTTCAACGCATCTCCCCACACCCACAAGGAGTGATTTCCATGAAAGTCAACGTTCGTCTCTTTGCTTCTCTGCGCGAGATTTTCAAATCGCCCTATCTGGCGGTGGAGCTGCCCGAGGGCGCAACCGTCGCTGATCTGGTGGCGGTCATTCGCGAGGATGCGCCGCATCTTGGTCATGGCGGGCGCTTCCACGTGACTATCAACAAGGAATTCGTGGAGCAAGACGCGGTTTTGCACGATGGCGATGAGGTGGCCATCTTCCCGCCCGTGGGCGGCGGCGAGCGCGTGCAGAAATTTCGCATCACCACCGAGCCACTCTCGCTGGATGAGGCGGCGAGCCTGGTGACTGCGCCTGCGGTGGGCGGCGTGGCCCTGTTTTCGGGCGTGGTGCGGGGCGTCACCGATGACATCGACACCGAGCATCTGGAATACGAAGCCTACGTAGAGATGGCCGAG
>JALSPL010000011.1 GCA_026985975.1 Anaerolineae bacterium
CTTGCCGGAGGCTGGCAGCAGCGGCTGGCCCTGGCCGCGGCCATTTTGCATCAGCCAGAGTTGCTGTTCCTGGACGAGCCCACCGCGGGCGTGGATCCGGTCAGTCGGCGGGCGTTCTGGCGCTTGTTGTATCAGTTGGCCGCGCAGCAGACCACGATTTTCGTCACCACGCATTATATGGATGAGGCCGAGCAGTGCCACCGCCTGGCGTTCATCCACCGGGGCAAGCTCATCGCCATGGGCCCGCCCGGGCGGATCAAACGGGAGCGGATGCAGGGGCAGGTGGTGGAGATCATCTGTGAGCGGCCTCAGGCGGGCGTGCGGGCGTTGCGCCAGGCAGGGATCCCAGAGGTGGCGCTGTATGGCAAACGCATTCACGCGGCCGGGCCGGGGCTGGAAGGGCGCTTAAGCGCCCTTGAAAGCCTGCTTAAGCAGGCTGGGGCCGGACCGCAGACCTTACGCATCATCCCCCCATCACTCGAAGACGTATTTATCGCAAATGTCAAAGAAAGTAACCAGTAATCAGTATTCAGTCATCAGTATTTTGCTGCTATTCCTGTTGCTGGCGGGTTGCGCACCCGGCGGCAGCGGACAAGAGGCGGGCCCCAGGCGCTTCACCGGCTTTCTTGAGAGCGAGCAGGTCATCGTCGCGTCTGAAATCAGCGGACGCATCGTAGACCTGACCGCGGCCGAGGGCGATGCGGTGCAGGCGGGCCAGACCATCGCCCGCCTGGATGACAGCCTGATCCGGCTGCAACTGGCCAGTGCAGACGCAGATGTGGCCGCGGCCGAAGCCCGGCTGGCCCAGCTTCGGGCGGCGGTGCGACCCGAAGACATCGCCCTGGCCGAGGCGCGGCTGGCCCAGGCCCAGGTTGCGCTGGACGCGGCCGAAACGACGCTACAAGACGCCATCCGCCTGCGTGACAACCCCCAGGACCTGGATGTGCAGATCGCCCAGGCCCAGGCCGCGCTGACCGAGGCCCGCGCCCATGCGGAAGCCGCCAGACATCAAGCTCGGGCCGCTGATCTGGAAGCGCAGATGTGGGGACAAATCGTCCGGGATATGGAATCTGGCCAAACAGTCACCTTGCCCGATGGCACGATCATCACCGTCGATACGCCGCCCGAAAAACGCCAGCAGGCCAATCTGCAATGGAATCTGGCCAGTCAGAAAGCGTGGCAGGCGTGGCAGCAATCGGCTCAGGCCGACGCCGCCGCCCAACAGGCGCTGGTCGCGTTGAATGATCTGAAGAAACAGCGGGAAGATCGACAGCAGGCCGAGGCCCAGGTCGTCGCCGCGACCAACGCTCGGGATCAGGCCCGGGCCGGGGTCGAGCAGGCTCAGGCGGCGCTGGATGCGGTGAGGGCCGGGCCAAGTGATGAACAGATCGCAGCAGCCGAGGCGGCTGTGCAGCAAGCCAAAGCCGCCCGCGAGGCCCAGGCGATTCAATTGGATAAAACCATCATCAGAGCCCCCGACGACGGCATTGTCTCCGCCCGCTATTTCTCCGCTGGCGAGATCATCGGGCCGGGCCAGCGCCTGCTCAGCATCAGCCGCCCCCATAGCGTGACCATCACCATCTACGTCCCCGCCGGCATGATCGACGCCATCGCCATGGGGGACGCCTACCCACTGCAGGTGGAAAGCGCACCGCATAAGCAGTATCAGGCCCGGGTCAGCGCCATCTCGGACGAGCCCGAGTTCACCATGCGTCAATCGCAGAACGTGGCCGAACGCGCCGCGGTGGTCTATGCCGTCACCCTGCGGGTGGAGGCTCCCGACGACCTGCTGCGCCCCGGTCTCCCCGCCGATATTCTCATCGAAGCGAGATAGCTTATGAAAAAACGACTCTCGATTCTCATCCCCATTCTCCTGGCCGCCCTCGTTCTTTTCGCCGCCGCTTTGCTGCTGATTCCCGAGCAGACGGCCAACGCCTGGCGGCAATTGGGGCTGCCGCAGGAGCCCTTAACGCGACTGGAGATGCTGACGGGCCGCGCGGTCGCGCCGCAAGAAACCCGGCTCTACGGCGCGCTGGAGGCCCGCACCAATCATGTGATGAGCGAACTGCCGGGCCGGGCCGCGGCCGTGCTGGTCAAGGAGGGCGACCAGGTGGAGGCGGGCCAGCCTCTCATCCGCCTGGACGCCAGTGATGTGCAGGCGCAAATTGCGGCCGCAGAGGAGGCTGTATCCGCAGCCGAAGCGGCCCGCGACGCTGCGGCGGCGCCCCCCGACGAGACAGTGAAAAACCTGGCCGACGAGGCGGTGGCCGCGGCCCGCACCGATGTGCAAAACGCCCGGCGAACGCTGGAGCACGCCCGGGAGATGCTGGAAAACCCCCTGGCCATCCAATCCCAAATCGACCAGACCGCGGCGCTCATCTCTGTGGCGAAAGCCAATGTGGAGGCGGCGGAAGCAGGCGTTCAACAGACCCAGGCGCTCATCGATGACGCCAAAACCGATGGCTCGATGCAGGGAAAATATAAAGTTCAAAGCTTGCAGGAACAGAAAGCAGCAGCCGAAGCGGAATTGAAAGCGGCCCAGGCCCGGCTCAACGGTCTCTATCGCACCCTGGCCCTGTTGAAAAAATGGCGGGATGACCCCATCACACTGGCGGCCAATGTGCATCAGGCCGAAAGCCAGGTGAAGCTGGCCGAGGCGGCGTTGAAAGTGGCGCAGGCGCAGCGGGACGCCAAAACAGCGCCGCCCCAACCCGAGACGGTGGCGGTGGCCGAAGCGAACGTGCAGAAAGCCCGGGCCGCTCTGGACCTGGCCCGCTGGCAGGAGGGCAAATTGACCATCAGCGCCCCCATTTCGGGCCAGGTGCAAGCCAAAATGCTGGAGGCGGGCGAGGTGGTGCGGCCGGGCCTGCCGCTGCTCACCATTGCCGACACATCGAAGATGGAAGTCTGGGCTTATGTATCGAGCCAGGATTTACATCGCGTGCACCTGAACGATGAGCTGCCGGTGGCGGTGCTGGCTTTGCCGGGCCGACCATTCACGGGCCAGGTGTTCTTCATCGCATCCGCGGCCCAATTTCGCCCCGCCAACGTACTCAACCCCGATGATCGCGGGGACATGGTTTTCCAGATCAAACTCTATCTCGACAACGGCGACGGCCAACTCAAACCGGGCATGCCCGCAGATGTGATCCTGCCCGAAGGATGACGAAGCGGATGAAAAGCCATCGTTTTTGCTGCACGCTCTTTTCAGGAGAGCCGCTGAAAGGACGCAAAAAATAGCCGGGCAGCGGTCTGCCGCCCGGCCATTTTGCGATGTCCATCAGCGCACATTGGCGCGTCAAGGGTGCAGGTCGAGATCTCCCAGGTAGAAATCGTCGAACCAGATGCTGCCGGAAGCGCCCTCTTCCACATACAGGCGCAGACTGACGGCAATGGTCTCGGGATCGAACTCGAAATCGGTCTCCGCTCCCACTTTCAGCTCATCCAGCGTCTGCCAGATGGCGGAGGAGAAGGTCTGGGTGATGGGCAGGGTCATTTCGCCCAGAAAATCGCCATCTTCATCCCACTGTTCGAAGGCGAGGCCCGGCTCCATGCCCGGCGTCATCATCACATCGCCGCTGAGCTGGAATTCATGGGTGATATCCAGAGGGATTTGATCGGATTCCCAGTAGCCGCAGTCGCCAAACATGCAGGGGCCGATGACCAGTGAGGAGGAGCCGTCGCTGGCTTCGTCATGAGTCCAGGCAGTTCCGCCGCCGCTGCTGTTCCAGCCGGCGGGCCCGCCGCCAAAGAAGCCGCCGCCTTCTTCGAAGGAAGGATTGGGAAGCAGGTTGGGAGGCGTGGCGGTGGGTTGGGGCGTCGCCGTGGGCGTGGCGGTGGGCTGAGGCGTCGCCGTGGGCTGTGACGTGGGCGTCGCCGTTGGCTGTGACGTCGGGGTCGCCGTAGGCGTGGCTGTGGGCGTAGCCGTCGGTTGGGCCGTGGCTGTGGGCGTGGCGGTGGGTTGCGAAGTCGGCGTGGCGGTGGGCGTCGCCGTGGGCTGCGACGTCGAGGTCGCCGTAGGCGTGGCAGTGGGCTGCGAAGTCGGCGTGGGGGTGGGGGCGTTGCTCCCCGCCACGGCATTGCCTGCATTCACCCGGCCAGCGCCCAGTTTTCCGACGTAGTCGGGGTTTTTGCCATCGATGTCATCGCTGGCGTCTTGCAAGCGCTGGGCGATCTGGTCGGGCTTCCAGTCGGGGTGCACGGCCTTGACCAGTGCGGCCACGCCCGCGGTCAGGGGACTGGCCATGGATGTGCCGCTCATGTAATCATAATCCTGCTTGAGCCCGTTGTCATTCATTTTGACATGGTAGGTGGGCGTGGTGGAGAGGATGGAAACGCCCGGAGAGGAAATGTCCACCCAATCGCCGTAATTGGAGAAAGAAGCCTTTTGATCCTGATTGTCGGTAGCCGCCACCGCCAGCACATGCTCATTGGCCGCAGGATATGAGGGGCTCTCGCTATCGTCGTTGCCCGCTGCTGCCACCACCAACACGTCGTGATCATAAGCGTAGTTGATGGCGTCGCGCATGGCGTCGCTGTCGCTGCTTCCGCCCAGACTGAGATTGATGATGTCAGCGTTGTGATCAACAGCATGGGTGACGCCCTTGGCTACGGTGTACATGGAGGTGCTGCCCTTACCATCGGGGAAGACTTTGACGGGCATGATGCTGGTGCGCCAGCCGGCGCCGGCCACGCCTTCATCGTTATTGCCGATAGCCCCGACAATGCCCGCCACATGCGTGCCATGCCCGTAAGTGTCGGAGGGATCGTCATCGTCCTCGCCGTAATCGTACCAGGTGTCGCGCGGGGTGAGATTATCCTGCAGATCAGGATGGCGCAGATCAACGCCCGTATCCACGATGGCCACCACAATGCTGCGGCTGCCCTGGGTCGTATCCCAGGCCCGGGGGCTATCGATCTTCTCATGCGCCCACTGATCGGAATATCGGGGATCGTTGGGCCGGGTCTCGAACAGCTCCACCAGCAGGTCTGGCTCGATAAAACGGGCGTTCAGCATGGCCTGCATCTGCGCCTGAACATCCAGATTGGGAACGCCCTGCGGGAAATAAACGCGATAAATATCCAACTGCGGGATTGTATCCTGCACCTGGCCGCCGAAGTTCTGACTGAGGATCATTTCCATCCACATGGAGGAGGCGCCCTCGGGCATGCCGATAATCAGCGTGTCTGGATCATCCACGGCGATACTGCCGGTGGGGCCGGTCTGCATGAAGGGCAGGAAGATGGTCTGTCCTGAACCGTCGCTATCGGCTCGCGAGACCGCGCCCCCTGTAACCAGCAGGGCGGCAAACAGGATGAATAGAAGCGTGAGGGTGATGAAGCGTCGTTGAGGGGTTGCGAATAATGACATGGGATGCTCCTTTTGAGTAATATTTTTCTGAACCTGTTATGAGGCGTTCAAGGCCCGCCAAACCAATAACATCGGAGAAAGGAAAGTGTTACAGAGAATTTTGGCTCTACTGAAAAAGTCTGAGCTCACGCAGAGGCGCTAAGTAAATTACTTTCCTTTCTTGCCGCAGGATGGCCCCCCTCAATCCCCCCGCAAGCGGGGGGAAGATTGTCAGAAAACCCAAAGGGAAAGGCAACGGAAAGTTTTTGTTGCCCGAAAACCTCCTCCCCCGATCGCGGGAGAGGCCGGGAGGGGGCCTGCGGCGACAATCGCCAACTGTTGATGAAAAAGAAAAGTTATTGTTAGACGGC
>JALSPL010000012.1 GCA_026985975.1 Anaerolineae bacterium
CGCCCTGGGCTTGAAGCCCTGGGCTACCAGTGCGAAGGCCCTTCGGGCCTGGCCCGAAGGGCCTGGCAAAGGTAGCCCCGAGGTTCACCTCGGGGTGATGGCGGCAGTGGCCATGCGCCCGCTTTGGGGATTTGCCCCCAAATTGAAACGCCCCCGCCGGCTTGAAGGTGATTGAATTCGGACAGCGTTTATGCTATAGTGAAGTTGGACATTCTATTCACCGGAATGAATCGACACCCCACCCTCTCATCTCCATCCCAAAGCAGGAGGAATTCGTCATGTGCGATATTACGTTGGAGCAGGCGCTGAAAGTCGTTGAAGCGGCCCGCCGGAAGGCCGAGGAGCAGGGAACCAAGATGGATATCGCTGTGGTCGATGCTGGCGCCAATCTCAAAGCCTTCATCCGCATGGATGATGCGTTTCTGGGCAGCATCGACATCGCCATCAAGAAGGCGAAAACCGCCCGATACTTCAATATGCCCACCGGCACTTTGGGCGAATTGGCGCAGCCAGGGCAGCCTTTGTATCACATCGAATTTTCTAACGGCGGATTGATTACTTTTCCCGGCGGACTCCCCCTGAAGAATGGGGAAGGCGTCGTTATCGGCGCCATTGGCGTCAGCGGCAGCTCCGTGGAAGACGATCATGAAGTAGCTTCGGCCGGAGCGGCGGCGCTGGCGTAGCTTCCGAATTTCGACAGACAAAAGCATGGGTGAACACGACGTTCACGCCAGCTCTCATAGCGAGTTGATCTTTCGGCAAGCTTTCAGGAATCCTTGATCGGGCGCGCCGTCATTCTGGCGGATATTGACAGCCGGATCGGAGATCATGAGGCCCGCAGATGTCATCGCGTCTTCATGTAATCATGTTGGGGCAATTCGAGATGTGGGAGGAACCGTCCGGTAGCGAGGAATCGGAACGGCGGGCGCTGTCCTTGCCCGCCACCGCCCGCTCCCAATCGCTGCTGGCCTATCTGTTGCTGCATCGAAAATCGCCCCACCCCCGGGAGGCCCTGGCCGAGATGTTCTGGCCCGGACGCCCGCCGCAGCGCGCCCGTCGCTCTCTCTCCACCGCGTTGTGGCGCATCCGCCGCTGTTTCGCGCCTGATGATCCCCTGCATTGCGACCATCAACTTGTGCAGATAGTCCTGCCGGGCGAAACGGTGATCGATGCTGAGATCTTCGAGAATCAGATCCGCCGGGCCGCGGGGATGGCGGCGTTGCAGCAGGCCGTGGCGCGCTACGCGGGCGAATTTCTGCCCGGCTTTTATGATGATTGGGTGATTCGTCACCGGGAGTGGTTGCAGGCGCTTTATCAGGATGCGCTGTTGCAATTGATGCAGGGATATGAAGCCAGGGGGGAGTTGAAAGCGGCCTTGGGGGCGGCCCGGCAGGCGCTGATGCTGGATGAATGCAATGAGGCCGCGCATCGCACCGCCATGCGGGCCTATGCCGGGATGGGACAACGGGCCGCGGCCCTGGCCCAGTATCAGCAATGCCGGGAGGCTCTGGCCCGAGAACTGGCCGTAACGCCGGCGCCAGAAACGCTGGCCCTGCATCAGACCCTGCTGGCGCAGCAAGAGACGGTTCGTCAGAATGACGGCGCGCCAGACGTCCTGACCGTCCGCGCGCCGCTGTTGCCAAAACCTTTTCTGCCGCGGCGCCTGGGCGAGGAGCCGCCACTGGTGGGACGCAGTCAGGAGCTGGAGCATCTGCGAAACCGCTGGCGCGAAGCGGTCCAGGGTCACGGTCGGACGGTATTCGTGCAGGGCGAGGCGGGCATCGGCAAGACCCGGCTGCTGGCGGCGCTGGCCGCACAGGTGAGAGCGCGCCAGGGCCAGATCATTGGCGTTCAATGTTACGAATATGAGCGGGGCGAGACCTACGCGGCGCTGGCGGATGTGCTGAGGGAAGCCATCGTCCTGAGCGACGAGGGCCTCCTGCGCGAACTCTCCGCCTGGCAGCGGGCGAATCTGGCCCGACTGGCGCCGGAACTGCGCCTCTACTCGTCCGATGACGCCGGTTATTTGGTGGCGGCCGCGGCCGAGCAGAAGCAACTGCTGCGCGCCCTCACCCGATTGCTCCGCCATCTGGCCCGACGGACGCCCCTGCTTTTGCTCATAGATGATCTGCAATGGGCGCATGAATCCACCCTGGCCTTGCTGCCGGCGCTGGCCCGAGAGGCGGAGCTTGCCCCCCTGTTGCTGGTGGGCGCGTATCGCATCGAAGAGGTCGCGCCCGGAGACATGCTGGCCCGGATTATCGCCCGGATGGAGACTGAAGGCCGGGCCGAGAGCCTGCCGCTGCATCGGCTCGCCCCGCAAGACCTGGCTCAATGGCTACGCGGGTTGGATGAGGAGGCCGTCGCTCGCATCCACCGCCACACCGAGGGTAATCCCTTTTTCGTGCTGGAAACGGTGCGGGCGCTGGAGGAGCAGGGCCGCATCCAGCGCATCGATGGGGCGTATCGGGCCAATGACGGGCGCTTTGGCCTACCCCTGCCCGATTCTGTGCGCCAGACCATCCGCATCCGCCTGGCGGCTCTGACGCCCGCCGCCCGGCAGGGGTTGGGCGTGGCCGCGGTCATCGGTCGCGTGTTCGATCTGGACGTGTGGATGCGGGTTTGGGGGCGAGACGAGGAGCAGGCGTTGGAAGCCCTCGACCAGTTGCTGAAAGCCCATTTGCTGGAGGAAGGCAAGGGCGCGTTCGCTCGGGACTACGCGTTCGAGCACCATCTGGTGCGGGAGGCGGTGTATCAGGATATTCCCAAACGACGTCGACAGCAATGGCACATCGCCACGGCCCGAACCCTGGAAACCCTGCGCGGGGGCGATGCGGGCGTCAGCGCCGAGATCGCGTTCCACTATCTGCGCGCCGAGCAGCTTGAACTGGCCCGTCCCTGGCTGCTGCAGGCCGGGGATCAGGCAGTGGCCGCGGCCGCAACCGCCGAGGCTCTGGGATTTTATCGACGGGCGCTGGCGGGATGTCCCCGGGATGAAGCGCATCGTTTCGAGCGGGCCGTGCTGGCGCGCAGGATAGGGGATGTGCATTTTCAGCGGGGCGAATACGAACAGGCGGAGCGACATCTTGTCCAAACCCTTGATTTGTTGAATCGCACGCTGCCCCACGAGGGTTTCTCCCTGCATCGGGCCGTAAGCGGGGCGTTTCTTCGCCAAACCCGGCATCGGCTCATTCCCGGCGGCTTGCGGGCGAGACGGGCTGCCATCACCCCGGCGCTGAAGGAGGAAGTGGCCGTCTACACCTCGCTGGGATGGATGTACAGCCTGCAATCTCGCTATGAGGAGTATCTGCTGGTGTCATTGCGGGCGCTGAACGCGTCGGAGGAGGCGGACTACGCCCGCGGCATCGCCGTGGCCGCGACTGCCCTGGGCATTGCCGCAGATTTCATGGCGCAATTCGGACTGGCCGAGCATTTTCATCGGCGGGTTCGGGCCGTGGCCGCGGAGGTGGCGCAACCGACGGATTCCGGTTTTGTCGCCTTCGGGCAGGCCTATCACGCCTATCTCACCGGCGACGAGCCTGTCATGCTGGAGCAGGCGACTCTGGCCGCGGAGAAGTATCGGCAGGCGGGCGATGCGCATCGCTGGACCCTGGCCCGGATGTTGCAGGCCTACGTGCTGGCCTATCGCGGGCAATTGCCAGAGGTGAAGCGGATTGGCGAGGCGTTGGCGGCCGCGGGCGAGGAGATGGAGAACGCCGCGGCCCGTTGTGCGGGCGAGGCCCTGTTGGCTGCGGTTGCCCGCTGGTGGGGGGAATGGGAGGAGGCCATTGCCCATTATCACCGCGCTATCAGCCTGGCGGAACAGATCCCCGACCACATGAGCCTGGTGGAGCATCTGGCCGGGCTGGCCCGCTGCCAATTGCGGCTGGGGCGCGGGCAGGAGGCGCAAGAGAGCCTGTCCCGGGCCCGGGAGACGGCCATCCTCCATGAGGTCAAGGGCGATGTGATGGGCCAGTACGCGGTGGCTGCGCTGGAGGCGGCGCTGTGGGCGGCCGAACGTCAGCCTGAGGCCCGGGCCCGGTGGCTGGCCCGGGCGAAAAAGGCGGTGGCCGAAGCCCGCAAGCAGGCAAAAGCCTTCCGCCCGGCCCAGCCAGAGGTGTGGCGGCTGTGCGGCCGCTACCAGTGGCTGTGCGGGCGGACGGACGCGGCCCGGCGCTGGTGGCGGAAAAGCCTGGCCCGGGCCGAGGCCATGGAACACCGCCTGGATTGGGCCGTGACCGCGTTGGAGATGGGCCTGCACCTGGACATGCCCTCATTGCGGGCCCAGGGCCGGGCCGCGCTGGAGGACTCGGGCGCTGTGGGGGAGATTGCGTTTTTGGAAAAAGCGATCGAGGACACGGAAAAACACGAATTTTCGTCATGAAATCCGTGAGCGCAGTCAGCGTTGAGCGGTCATCATCATTTTTGACGATTTTTTGACAGTTGGGGCGTAGAATGGGGGTGAAAACAGCGGCGATTTCATTGGATGAGACGCGTGGCGCGCCTCATTTTCTAACAAGCAGGATGCTCCTTTTCCCACCCCGGCGCGCCACGTGCAAAAGGATCGCCGCAACGATGTCCACAACTGAACCAGCCTTCAGTCGTTTTCTGGACATGTTACGTATGAAAATTATCAGAAAGTCAACGAAAATGGGCTGGCGTTTTTCTTGACAACAAAAAAGGAGGCACTATCATGGGCGCTTCATGGGATTTTTGGACACACGGCGTCAATATTCAGATCGAAAATCAGGTGCAAGGCCTGACCGTATCTCGTCGCGGGTGGGGCACGCGGATTGCTCAGCCAGCAAACACGACTAACTGGTTCCATTTTGTGATTCCAACACCCACACAAATCGATGATGAGACTGATGTCAGATTACGCAGCGTCTGGCTGAAAGTCTATCTTGGCTTCGAAACGATCATCAAAACCGTCCATGTCCGGGTGGGAAAGCGTCGCGTGCTCGAGGACAAAAAGGTGCACACTGGCGATGTAAATCAGGGCGGCGTTCTTTACCAGCAATTCGATCTACCTGAAGAGGGCGTCTATCTCAAAGGGATTGCCGGTGGCGTCGTCGTTAGTGTGGAGGTCGAGTTTAAGAAGGGAGATGATCTGTGGGTGACATTCGAAGGCGCAGCGGCTCGGTTTGATGTCTGAAGTGCATTCACCCGCCACTTTCTCTTGAAACCATCCTACCAACTGATTGGGGGTGACAGCCCAGTGCACCCCCAATCGACCTTTTCAAATTCATCACAGGGAGGCAGCCATGACAATCACCCATGCTATGTGGATCCATGGACATAGCGTCCATAAGGAATATCCAGTCGGCGCACTGGAACGTAAAGGTTTTTCGGTAAAATATATCGCATCCAAGGGGAAGTCAAATTGGCTACACTTTGCCATTCCCACGCCTGTAATCGTTGATGATTCACGGCTACAGGCGATGTCTGTTTTAGTGCGTTTTCGAACTGACGCTCACGCTGCGATCGAATCCATACATGTTTACGATGGTGAACACAACCTGGTCAAAGCGGATGCTCTCCATATCAATGCGCCCAATTGGCATGTAGAGCGAATTCAACTACCAGAATATCCATTAGTCCACTGGGGAATCGGTATTTCCGTACTGGTCAGTTTTGAAAATGACGCTTCTTGGGTGGAATTCAGCGCCGCAGGATGCGATCTCAGCGTGCACAAATAAACGGAGGCCCGATCATGACCA
>JALSPL010000013.1 GCA_026985975.1 Anaerolineae bacterium
GCTCTCTATCGCCCTGGTGGTGGCCACCCAGGCCCGCGGCACCGTACTGGTGCATGAAAAAATGTTCGAGAGCCGTCTTTTCTTCGTCGATAAGCTCATCAACATGGGCGCCCGCATCATCCTCTGCGATCCGCACCGGGCCGTGGTGGTGGGCCCTTCCCAACTCTATGGTCAAACCATGTCCAGTCCCGACATCCGCGCCGGCATGGCGCTGGTCATCGCCGCGCTGGCCGCCCGCGGCGAAAGCGTCATCGCCAACGTCGCCCAAATAGATCGCGGCTACGAGGGCCTGGAGCGCAAACTGTTGGCCCTGGGCGCGGGCATCCAGCGCACCTCATCGTCCCGGCATTCGCTCACTTAGCGCCCGTCAAAAATAACTTCCCGTTTTCATCAACTCTTGGCGATTGTCGCCGCAGGCCCCCTCCCGGCCTCCCCTGCGAGCGGGGGAGGAGGTTTTCGGACAACTGAAACATTCTGTTACGTTTCCAGCGGCGGTTTCCCGGAAGTCCTCCCCCCGCTTGCGGGGGGATTGAGGGGGGCCATCCTGCGGCAAGAAAAGAAAGTAATTATCAGACGCTTACTTAGCGCCCGGTTGCAGCCATAGACGTCTCAGGCTGATATAAAATCCCATGGCAAGAAACGCAATGCCCACATACGACATCAGCGCATTTTGTAAAATCTGCAAAATAACGCCCAGAAAGATCATGCCTGCGGCTACGCCCAGGTCGCTGTGCGCGGCTTTTCCCAGATCGAATAATGAGAGACTCAGGCCCGTAATCGCCAGGGCCTCAATGCCGATGACGAATATCTGGGAGTCGGGATCGGTAAGGACATACGGCATGATCGCACTGGCCGCCAGCAATAAGGCGGCGATGGCCCATTTGGTGTAACCTGTAGACTGATAAAGACAAATAAGAGCGAAAGCAAAGCCGATTTTGGCGATGGCCCAGACCAGCGTGATCACCGACCGCACCAGCCCGGGCATTTTCAGGCCGGGCGCCGCCAAACCGAACGAAATGAAAAATATCAGCGCCAGCGCGTAAATCAGACCCATGCCCAGACTCACATTGAGCCAGGAGATACAACGGTTGATTTTTTCTTGCTGAACGGGGACTTTCCTGGCGTTCTTTTTTTTCGACATAAGCATTCTCCAGGGATACGTTGCATGAAACGGGCGCTCTACCGACCGGTGGAGCGCCCGAATCGTTTGTCAATGAAATGTAAAAGAGGAAATTACAACTTCTGCGTCTGTCTATACAGATCGCGCTCGATTTCGTCGATATGGTCCAGTTTGCCCTCTTTCTCCAGCTTGTTCAGGCGTGCGACATACATATCTTCCGAATTCATGCTCAGCAGGTCCTGGGGTTGCACGCCCACGTTTTTGGCGCCGCGGCGCAGAGTCCAGAAGAACACCCACAGCCAGAAAGCCGCCCAAAGGAACCATATGATCGATTGAACGGCTTTGCTGCCGGGGGCAATGAGAGCTGGCACAAAGGTGGATGGAGCATAGGGGGTGGAGGCCATCAGGCCATCCCAGAAATCGCGGGCCAGCGTGTAGGGCAGGTAGCCGACATAGAAGAAGGGCCAAATCAGCAGACCGGTGACGTACAGCAGACCCGTGCGGCCATAGTTGCGGAACTCGCAGCCCAGCATCAGCACGGTGCCAAAGCCCAGGAGAAAACCGCCGAAGAGATCCATGGGCAGTGTGGTTTGCACGCGGATACTGTGGGCGCTGATACCCACCGTGTGGAACTCTGGCCCCACGTAATTGGCTGCGAAAGCCTCGCTGGCCCAATGGTGTCCCTCCATGATATTGAAGAAGGTGAAGCCAATGGCCATGACCGTGGCCACAATGGCGATATGCAGAGCCAGGGCTCCCAGAGGTTGATAGGATAACATCACCGTGCGCAATGAATAGGGCATGCCCCAGCGATTGGCGCCCACATCCTCTCCTTTTTCCATTTCGCGGCCCAGTTCGAAGTTGATGATGCCGCATTCCGTGCCGAATCCTGTTTTGGCTACAGCCGAGCCTAACAAGGCGCCAACAATGACCAGCATGATAATGTTGCCGATATTGCCGCCGGTGAGCATTCCATGGGCGATTTTTGTTTTAGCCAACGACTCCGCCCATCCCATTTTGATGGCGTAGCTATTGCCTGCAAAAGCCATATAGATGACAACCAGCAGAATGACGCCCAACACCACATACAGAATCATGGATAACATCGTGGGCTTCGTGCTGTCTCCCAGCGCCAACCCATCGGCCCAGCCCCGGTTTTTTGCTTCTTCTACAAACCATTTCGTTTCCTGGCTCTTGAAGTACTGAGAAAGATTCAATTTTCGCAGCAGAATAAATGCGATCAGGGCGCCTATCGTGGCCACGATCATCACCACCCAGCTTTTGAGATTCATGGCCGCCCAGCCGCCCAGCAGATGGTGCAGCGTACAGCCGCCCGCCACGCGGGTGCCCCAGGCAAAGAAGAATGCGCCAAAGGCCGTGGCGATGAGTGTGCCTTTGGGGTAGCGCACCCAGCTACGCATCTCGCCCTCCAGCCAGGCCATGACCAGCGCCGCAATAAGCGCACCGATGATCACCCACTGAATGGCGGGCTGATAATCGGGTTTTGTGGCGATGAGCGAGTGCCCGAAAAGCGTGCTCTCTACGCCCGCCAACATTCGGGCCATGCCGCTGGTGACGCCCACGAATTTGTGTTTGGGATGTCCCAAAGGCAACAACGTGTAGTTGATGACTTCTGCTGTCGCAGTCATCAGACCCGCAGTCCACCATGGCCATTGCTTCTTGAGCCATGAGCCGCTGTTTTGATTCTCGATGACAGCCATAACAATACCTCCTGATGATGAAAAAAGTGTGAGAAAAAGTGATCTAATTTACTATAGCAAATAACATTTCGTTGATCCATAGCGGGTTTCTTATGGGTGATATAAGAATGATTTATATTACTCGATAGTTGTGATTTGCAGTCGCTTCTGGCGCAATCGCCAAATAAAGGCGCAGAACGCCGACGAAGATGGACGAAGGGACGAAAATCGACGAAAAAATCGTCCACCTTCGTCCAGTTTCGTCTATCTTCGTCCCGGAGATAACGACTATCCCTGAGAGACAGTTGGTGCAAGACCAAAAACACAACACTCGAGTATATTACTTGCATTGACCTGGCTTTTCCATCTTGCTTTCAATGGGCATGACCATTACAATAGAGAGGCAGCGCTATCACTGTTCCCTACACATCATGTTTAGTCTTCATCAGGTCGAGATCTTTCAAACCGTTGCTCAAGAAGGCAGCATCAGCCGCGCTGCAGCCTTGCTTTATCTTTCGCAGCCTGCAGTCAGTCAACATATTCGCACGCTGGAAAAAGAAATGGGCGTGACATTATTGGAGCGGGGAAGAAGGGGGGTGACGTTGACGCCCGCCGGAGAGGTTTTTCTGGAATACGCCCGGCAACTTTTACATCTTTCTCGCGAAGCCAGGGAATCAACGCAGCTTGCAGCCAGAAGCGGTAAAGACATTCAATATCTGCACATCGGGGCTACGCCCGGCATTGGCGCTTGTTTGATGCCGCACTGGATGAATGATTTTTACCTCCTTCATCAGCGGCTCATATTGACGCTTACAGCGCTTTCCACTTCCGAGTTGGTGTATCGCGTAGGGGGAGGTGAGTTAGCCTTCGCCCTGGTGGGTGACGCGATCAACCGCTCCAGCGTGGTGGAAGTGACGCATTTGTGGGATGAGGAGGCGGTGATTGTGGTGGGGCGCGGACACGACTGGTGGCAGGAACCAGTCATCAGCGCCGAGGAACTCTCTCAGCACTTTTTTGTGATGCGGGCAAACAACTCGCTGGCTCATGCCTGGGAACTCCAATCATTAGCTGAACTTGGCGTCAATCCTCATACAGTGGCAGAGTTCAACACCACCGCGGCTATCAAACAGGCGGTCAGCGCCGGGATGGGGATCGCTCTGTTGCCTTGCTTTGCAATCGAAAATGAATTGGAATCAAACAGATTGTGGTGCGTGCGTCTAAAAGAGGGCGTCTTGCGACGTCCGATCCATTTGTTGTGGACGCACACGGGCCTGCGCACATCCGGGGCCGATGCTTTTATAAAGTTTTTGTCTCAAAATATCGATAAACTCTCCGTTCATCCTGCCGGGAGTTCCGATCCCCGGAAGCTGGATGCGCTGATGGCTGCTATTCAAGCCGTTCGCATCTGATGTTCACCTCATCATGTCCCATCGTTACCGCCCATTATTATTGTTGATCATCCTGGCTTATCTGGCGTTGGGCGCGGGCTACGCCCTGCTGACGCCTTTGTGGCAAGCGCCCGATGAGCCCGCGCATTTCAATAACATCGTCCACATCGTCCGCACCGGGCGTCTGCCCGTGTTGCAGCCCGGGGATTATGATCAGGCCTATCTGGAAAAGCTGAAAGCCGAGCGCTTTCCGCCCGAACTTGCCATCGATTCTGTGCGATATGAAGGACATCAGCCCCCGCTTTACTATCTGCTGATGACGCCCATTCTGTGGTTTGTGCAGGGGGCGGGGTTGAAAGCGCAGGTCTGGGCGTTGCGTTTGATCAATGTCGGCGTCGGCGCGCTGGTGATTATTTTCATCTGGCTCAGCGCCCGTCGTCTTTTCCCGCAACGCCCGCGCATCGCCTTGCTGGCCGCCGGATTCGTCGCCTTTTTGCCCATGCACATCGCCATGAGCGCGGCTATCAATAATGACGCCCTGGCGGAGTTGTTCATTGTGGTGGTGATGTTCCGCTTGTTAGATGCGCTGCGCGGAGATAAAAGTCCTGGCTGGTGGTTGCCGACCGGCATCCTGATTGGTCTGGGGCTGCTGACCAAATTCCAGGCGTATATTCTCATTCCCCTGGCGGGCGTGGCGTGGTTGTGGCAGTTGTGGCATGATTGGCGGACGCATCAGCTTGCGGCCCGGCGTTGGCTGACGGGCGTCGCCCTGGCCCTGCCCGCGTTGCTCTTGCCTCTGCCCTGGTGGCTGCGCAATCTGGCGGTCTACGGTCCGCCCGATCTCTTCGGTCTCGACCGGCACGCGGCCGTGGTGGTGGGGCAGCCCCGCACCGCCGACTGGATCGCCGCCCAGGGCTGGGGCGCTTATCTCCATCGCTTTTTCACCTTCACCTTTCGCTCTTTCTGGGGCGTTTTTGGCTGGATGGGCGTTTTCATGGACGCCCGCGTTTATCTTTTGCTCACTTTGCTCACCATTCTCATCCTGGCGGGCCTGGTCTGGCAACTGCTGCGCTGGCGGCGGGGCGATTTACACTTGGCCGGATTTCAGAAACGCGGTCTGGGCTTGCTGGCGCTGCATCTGGCCCTGGTGGCGGCGGCCTATCTCTGGTACAACCTGGACTTCGTCCAGCATCAGGGGCGCTACTTTTTTCCGGCGCTGCTGCCCATCAGTATTTTTGCAGCGGCAGGCTTGCTGGGCCTGTTCTCCGTCTCTGGCAGTCGTTGGGGCGGCGTCGCGGCCCTGGCTTTGCTGGGATATTGGCTGGGGCTGGGGGCGACGTTTGGCGGCTTCGACAAATGGGCGCTTTTGTTGACGGCGATGGCTGCGGCGCTGCTGTTCGCCCGGGCGTTCTGGCTTCGCTGGGGGAGCGCCTTCTGCTGGGCGCTGGCCACCGAGGCCCTGATGGCGCTTATCGCCCTCTACGCTCTCTTGGGCGCGATTTTGCCGCA
>JALSPL010000014.1 GCA_026985975.1 Anaerolineae bacterium
CCAAATCAGATACGCCGTGAAGCATCCCCATCCCTCTCGGGTGCGTTGCAAAATGTGGGCGCGTTTGCGCCTTCCATGCCGACTCAAGTCGGGCGCTTCAGGCCTGCGGCCAAAGGAGGGCCTGCGCCCTCCAATTCGCATGCCCATCAGGTCGCCAAGGGGCGACCGCGGGCGCCATCACAACAACCTTCCGCAGTTCCTCCCCCGCCCGTTGCGGAGCGGGGGAGGCCAAGTGGGGGGCCCGCGCCTAAAGCGTCCGAGTTCACTCGGTCAGTGCCTCATCGGACAGTTTTCCAAAAATAGAAACGCGCCCAGCCCTCTCATCCGCTTGAAATTGCTGTATTTTTCAGTTATAATTAGAACATAAGTTTGCCGGTATTGTCATGACGACCCTCCAGGCCATCCTCGATCACCAAGCTGACATCATCGAAAACGTGCTGCGCGCCCACAAGATAAGCGCCCGGGTGTGGGGCGGCGTGGTAACGCCGCGCTTCGTGCGCTATGAGCTGACCACCACTGCGGATATGCGTCTGAACAAGGTGCTGGCCTTGAAGGATGAGGTGGCGATGATGCTGGGCGTTTCTGATGTGCGCATGTATCGCAAGAACGGAGCCGTCTATGTGGAAGCGCCCCGCGCCAGGGCGGGCGTCGTCAAGCTGTTGGCGGTGAACCGGAGCCGGAAGCGGCTGCCGCTGGGCAGCATCATCCTGGGGGTGGACGAGGAAGGCGCGCCGTTGGCGCTGCGGTTGTCCAGCCCGGATGTGGCGCATATTCTGGTGGCCGGCAGCACCGGTTCGGGCAAGACGGTGCTGCTGCGCAGCATGATCATGAGTCTGGCCTTGCGGCACAGTCCGCGCAGCGCCCAAATGCTGCTCATCGATCCCAAAAGCTGCGGCTTTGGGCTGCTGGCCGGGCTGCCGCATCTCATCCGACCCGTGGTCATCGAGCCCGAACAGGCCATCATCGCCCTGGATGAGGCTGTGGCGGAAATGGAGGCCCGGGATCGGGAAAAACGCCAGCGACCGCTGCTGGTCATCGTTATCGATGAACTGGCCGATTTGCGCATGGTTGGGGGCAAGCAGGTGGAACGATCCCTCGCCAGGCTCACCCAGCGAGGACGGGAAGCAGGCGTGCATGTCATCGTCGCCACCCAGCGTCCGGCCGCCGCCATCATGGGGGGATTGATCAAGGCCAATCTGCCGGTGCGGCTGGTGGGGGCGGTGGCCAGCCCCGAGGACGCCAAGGTGGCCACGGGCGTGGCTCGTAGCGGGGCCGAGCGCCTGGGCGGACGCGGCGATTTTCTGCTGGTGGCCCGCGGCGAAAGCATCCGCTTCCAGGCGGCGCTCATCACCGAGGCCGAGGCGCGGGCGGCCATCCGCCGCATGAAAAGTCAGCGTTGATGCGGGTGTATGGCGAAGAATGAGATGTGTGGCATAATTGGGATATGAACAACCGCCAGCTTGGATTGCTGATCATCTTTTTGGGCGCATTGCTCATCATCGCCGGCGCGCTCATCTGGGCGGGCGCATTCTCCTGGTTCGGGCGTTTGCCCGGCGATGTTCACATCGAAAGCGGCGATGTAAGCATTTTCATCCCCATCACATCCATGCTGTTGATCTCCATCGTTTTGAGCTTGCTGCTGAGCGTCATCAACAAGTTATTCTGAAGGCGCCGCCTTTATCCCTCCCATTTTCTATGTCCACACCACGCGACAACGACGCCTGGATTGCAGATTTGCGAGCCCCAGGCCCGCGCAAAGACGCCGCCATTATTGATCTGTTGGCCTGGTTGCAAAAACGTCTTTTCTTCTACTTGCGGGATCGCAGCGATCTCCGCAGCCGCCACGATGAGGAATTGCAGGCGCTGAGCGCGGATTTCGCCCAGGAAAGCGTGATTATCATCCTGGAAAAACTGGATCAATTTCAGGGGCGCAGCAAATTCACCACCTGGGCCGCCAAAATCGCCGTGCATCAAGCGCTGGGCGAATTGCGACGCGCCCGCTGGCGAGACATCTCATTGCAGGCCGCCACCCGCGACGGCGCCTTCGAGCCCGACTTCCTGCGCCGGGAAGACGTGATGAGCCCCGAGGGCGGCGCCATCCAACAGGAAGCCATGTCGGTGGTGATGGATGTCATGCAGAATGAGCTCAGCCAGCGTCAGAGCCGGGCGCTGTACGCGCGGCTGGTGTTGGGCGAGCCCTCCAGCATCCTGGCCGCAGAACTGGGCGTCAGCCACAACGCCCTCTACAAACTCATCCACGACGCCCGAAAACGCCTGAAGGCCCGTCTTTTGGAGCGCGGCCTCAGCCCCGAAGAAATTCTCTCATCCTTCCAGTAAGAAACGCCATGCCCATCGCGACTAATGATATGAACGCTTTCTCCAAAGGCCAACCCTCCCATCACCACAACCTGTGGCGGAAGCTGCTGCGAATGCTCTCGCTGACGCGAGAACGTGAGCTGACTTGTAGTGAAGCGCAGGAACTGATGGATTCCTATGTCGAACTGGAGTTGGCGGGCGAGAATCCGCAAACAATTTTACCCGAAGTTGCCCAACATCTGCGCATTTGTCCCGAATGCCGGGAGGAGCATGACGCCTTGCTCAAGATTCTGAAAATGGACGAAGGTTAGGCGACGTCGGTGCTGTCCAGCACTGTCAGGATAAAGCGGTGGCGTCCGGGCGCAATCGCTTCGAGATAGCTGACATCCTCGTAAATCATCGTCAGATCGAAGGCTTCGCGGGCCTCGACCCACACCTCCAGGCCCGCGCCCCGTTCCTGCCCCCGCCGCAAATCGCCCCACGGCGTCTGCAAAAGCTGATCCGGACGCGTCCGGGCCACTCGCCAGACGACCCGTCTCGCCTCTTTATCAATCACTAACGCAGAATTCTCTATCATATTCGTTTGCCTGTGGGGCGGCCTCATGCCCAAAAAAGGAGACGTGGAACAATGAACTTGGCAGGAAAGACCGCACTGATTACCGGCGGCGGTCATCGTATTGGACGGGGGCTGACGCTGGCCCTGGCCCGCGCCGGTTGCAACATCATTTTGCATTATAACCGCTCCGCGGTCCCCGCTCAAGCCACTGCGGCCCAGGTCGAAGCCCTGGGCGCCCGCGTCCTTCTGCGTCAGGCCGATCTCAGCCAACTGGATGACGCCGGGCCGCTGTTCGCCGATCTGCCCGCGAATTTCACGCCCGTGCAGGTTCTGGTCAACAACGCCGCCGTCTTTCCCAAAGACACGCTGGCGGATATGACAGTGGCGGGGTGGAGTCAGACCTTCCGGGTGAACCTGCGTTCGCCCATCCTGCTGACGCAAGCCTTTGTTCGCGCCCTGCCCGATGATGAGATCGGCGCGGTGGTCAACATCACCGACTGGCGCACCGAGCGCCCCTATCGCACCCATTTCAGCTACACCGTTTCCAAAGGGGCGCTGGACGCGTTCACCCGCACCGCGGCCATCCAGCTCGCGCCCAGGGTGCGGGTCAATGGCATCGCCCTGGGGGCCATGCTGCCGCCCGCAGGCGCCACCGAAGCCTATTGGCGGAGCGTGTTGGCCACCGTGCCCCTGGCCCGGAGCGGCGGCCTGGAGGTCGCGGGCGACACCCTGCTCTATCTTTTGCGCAACGATTTCATCACCGGCGAGATCATCCGGCTCACCGGCGGCGCCCACCTGAAAATGTAACTGGACACTGGCGTTTTTTGCTTTGAACTCAGTTTCACTCGGATTGTTACTGATAATCTCTTCCCGGGGGACGAAAATGGACGAATGTAGACGAAAATAGACGATTCTTTTTCGTCAATCTTCGGCCTTTGGTCTATTTTCGTCAGATCATTGGATATGATGCGTACGAATCCAGGCGCAATTTCATTTTCGCCAGACTCCAGAATGTAACAGTTCTGCATGGAAAAAATCATGACAGTCGCCAAAACGCAAGGAAAAGGACTTTTATGACCGAAATTTCCCATCTCGACCAGGTTTTTATCAAAGATCTGCTGGTGCGCGGCATCCTGGGCATTAATCCCGAAGAGCGCACCAACCGTCAGGATATCGTCGTCAATGTGATCATGTGGACCGACGCCCGGCCCGCGGCGCACAGCGACGCCATCAGCGATGCGGTCAACTATCGCACCGTGGCCAAAGCCATCATCGCCCACATCGAAAACGGTCAGCCCATGCTGGTGGAGCGACTGGTGGAAGAAATTGCCGTCCTCTGCTTCGAAACGGACGCCCGCATCGAGGCGGTGGAAGTCTCGGTGGAGAAACCGGGGGCGTTGCGTTTCGCCCGCTCCGTCGGCGTCAGCATCTTCCGTTCTCGCGAGGCGTTTTTTCCCGATGACTGAGCAGGCACTCATCGCCCTGGGCAGCAACATCGAGCGGACGCGCAATCTGCCCCGGGCGCTGCAACTGTTGCGCCGGGACAACCGCTGGCGGGTGCTGGCGGAAAGCCCCATCTACGAAACCCCCGCCGTAGGCGATGCCCCCCAACCTGATTATTTCAATGCTGCCGTATTGTTGGAGACCGGGCTCTCGCCCGCGGACTTGCGGCGGGCCTTGCGCCGTATCGAGGCCCGGCTGGGCCGGGTGCGCACCGCCGACAAATTCGCTCCCCGCACCATCGACCTGGATCTCGTTTTCGTTAAAGATCGGCAGCTCAACCTTGATGGCGGCGCTTTGCCCGATCCCGACATCCTGGATCATCCCCACCTCGCTCTTCCTCTGGCCGATATCGCCCCGGACTGGGTGTTTCCGGGCGTCGGCCTCACCCTCAAACAAATCGCCGAGGGCCTGCATCCTTCGGAAATGGAGATAAGAAAAATGACAACGAACGTTAAACCCAGCATCAAGATGCTCAGCCACTATGGCACCGATCAGATTTTTGAAGCTGAGGATAATGAGATCTACGATCCTGAATTCGAGGAGCTCATTCGTCAGATTCTGGTGCGCATCGGCGAAGATCCCAAACGCGAGGGCCTGAGACGCACGCCGCTACGCGTGGCCAAAGCCTATGATTTTCTCACCAGCGGCTACGCCGTCACGGTCGAGGAGGTGGTGAACAACGCCATCTTCACCGATGGCTGCGACGAGATGGTCATCGTCAAGGATATCGAATTCTACTCCATGTGCGAGCATCACATGATCCCCTTCTTCGGGCGGGTGCATGTGGGCTATCTTCCCAATGGCAAGGTGATCGGTCTCAGCAAAGTGGCCCGCATCGTGGACGTCTTCGCCCGCCGCCTGCAGATTCAGGAGCGCATGACCAATCAGATCGCAGACGCCATGGTGGCGATATTGAGCCCCATGGGCGTGGGCGTGGTGGTCGAGGCCAGTCATCTGTGCATGATGATGCGGGGCGTGCAAAAGCAAAACAGCTCCACTATCACCAGCGCCATGCGCGGCCTTTTCAAAAAAGACGCCCGCACCCGGGCCGAATTCATGAATCTAATCCGGGAGCGATAGAATCGAGGCCGCCCAATTTTGGCGTAAAATCCCCCCTGTCGCCTGCTTCGTAAATAAGTCAAAAGGAAAAAGGCGCAAGGCAAAAAGTCCTCACGACCACGTTGGCCGCAGCAGCGAGGGATGTAATGCGTAAAAACGTAAAACGTAGCGATTTTACGCATTGCGGATTACGCATTACGTCTCCAATTTTCATTCTTATTGGCGTGCAGCCGCTCATGGCGCCTGTTTCGTAAATAGACGGAAGACCGGAGACG
>JALSPL010000015.1 GCA_026985975.1 Anaerolineae bacterium
CGTTCAAGATGAGCAGATCGCCTGCGACCAACAGCAGTTTTCTCTCGGCAAACTGAAGTGAAAGCCCGCCCCGCTTTTTCTTTTTGAGTGCAGTTACGTCCTGATACATTGCTTCCATATTAAGCGCGACCAAAAAGCGAGAGGGGAGTACCTGTGCAGAGCAGAGGAGGCAACAGCAGTATAGTTCAACATCGCTGTTTCCCGCAACGATGCCAGGGAATTTTGCCGGCGCCTTCAATTATTAGGACGCTCGCGAAGGGGTATTTCGTATCACATCTTCCTGTCAGATTTCAATGGGCGCGTCAAAAATGAGTTGAAGTGCATCATTCTGAGTAGCCCCACAGCGCCCGGGCGCTGCTCAAAATGAAAGAAATTGGATGTGTCCTATTTGAGTTGGAGGTTATCATTTGCGGCCATCGCCTGAGGCTGGAAGCCACGGGCTGCCGGTGCGAAGGCCCGAAGGGCCTAGCCCAACGGGCTTGGCAAAGGTAGCCAGGGGTTCACCTCCGGGCGACGACGCGTGAACGCTTCCAACTGGTTGAGGACGCACCCAAAGAAATTTCGTCAAGTTTCTTAGTAGTCATTGACGCCCTTCTTCCCTTTCCCCAAGGGTTTTTGCGCAAGACTCGTTTACGTCGTGGATTGCTTCAGGATTGTTTCCAGCACGTGCTCCATTTTTCGCGCCAGCGCTTCGCGATTGAGTCGTTCTTCGATACAGCGGCGTCCATTTTCGCCCATGCGTCGGGCCAGATCCCGATTCGCCTCCAATTGCAGGACCGCGTCGGCCAGCGCCCGGGCGTCGCCCGCAGGCGTTGCCAGGCCCGCCTCGCATGACCTGGCCAGATTGCCTCCCTCGTCCTCATCGGTGATGATTACCGGCCTCCGATAGGCCCACGCCTCCAGCATCTTATAATGCACAACGCCCTTGACGCCCGAGCTGGCCAACGTCGCCAGACAGATATCCGCTGTCTGGAGGAATCGCGGGACGCTATCTTGAGGCTGCATGGGAAGCATCGTCACGTTTTCAAGCCTCAAAGCGCGCACGCGAGCGGCAATCGCTTCGCGACGAACGCCATCTCCCACGATCAAAAAATGGATATCATCCCGCTCTCGCAACATGTTGGCCGCCTCTGCAATGATCTCAGGACCATGTATCGTCCCCAGGAGACCCGCATAAAGGACCACGAATTTGTCCGCCAGCCCCAACTCCGCGCGGAGATCGGGCGCGTCCTCTTGCACGAAGTCCAGATCGATCCCATTGGGGATCAAATGCAGCTTTTCGGCGGGCAATCCGCGCAAGATCATGTCCTCACGCATGCCATGGGTCACAGGCGCGATGGCGGCGGCGTTTCGATAAACATAATCGGCCATTTTGTCCCACGTGCGCAGCATCAGCGAGCCAGGACGAAACGCGCCCAGCCTGACCCCCACCTCGGGCCACAGATCCCGCACATCGAAGACCAGAGGCGCCTGAAAACGCCGGGCCAACGCCACGCCGGTCAATCCCATGAAAAGCGGCGGCGAAGAGGCGATGACCACATCGTATGGTCCCGCCAGCTTGCGCCCACGCCACCAGGATGAGGCCATGAAACTGAGATAATTGGCCATGCGCCGCCCGTTATCCCGTTTTGGGGAGGTGTAAAGCCAGGCCCGATAAACCCGCACGCCGTCGATGGTCTCCTGCATCCATCGCTTGCCCCGATAGGATGCCGGTATCTCATCCAGGAGATAATTGGGCAACGCGGTGAGCGCCGTCACCTCATGACCGAAGCGGGCCAGCCAGCGAGTCATGCTGTGCGCCCGGGCCGCAGCCGCGCCGAATTCGGGCGGGAAATAGTGACTCAGGTAAAGAATTTTCATGATCGTCTTTCCATTCTCCCATCATCAAGCGAAAGCGCCAACCCAAAGGATACCCAGAGCATGGCGTGATAGGTCATAGAATAGGAGACCCATCCCGCGATCATGGCATAGACCATCATGCTGACCGCCACCCAACCTGCCACGCCGGGCTGATGTCGTAGCACATTCGCTGAGCGCCATAACGCCAATCCCAGAAAAACACAGAACAAGACTAACCCTATCAATCCTGTTTCAGACCCGATTTCCAGAAAATAATTGTGAGGATAGAGGTAGCGCTGTCGCTTGTCGTTGGTGAAAGAATAGCCGCCAAAACCAACGCCAAGCCAGGGATGCTCCCGCAACATCTCCCAGCTTGCCCGATAGTAATCTGTCCGTTGGGTGGTGAGCTGGGCAAATTCTTCTCCGGCATCCAGCTCCTCGGCTGCTGCGTCCGTGGCGTCGGGATGAGCCCTGAAGGGGGTAAGCAGAGCTGCTCCCCGCTCAATCGATCCCCAGATGCGTTCGGTGGACTGTTGTTGATCGATCACAAAGTAAGGCGCGAGAAGGACGGCAGCCAAAAAAGCGCCGATCAGCAACAGCATGGGCAGACGACGCCATTGCCCGGACAGGAAGAAAAACAGAAGCAGGCTGCTGAGAAGCGCCAGAAAAGCGCCGCGGGAGCCAGCGGCAAAAATCATGAGAAAAGTAACGCTGCCGAAAAAAGTAGCCCACGCCAGCGCCCGCCGCGACCCTCGCCGAGCCAAAACCCACGAAAAAAGCCCCCCCACCCCCACGGAGTAGGCAAATTGCAGGGAGCGGCTCGTGGTGGACAGGGAGAGCCGCTTCACTTCCGGTGGGATCAATCCCAGCATACGCCTGGTGACGCCCACCAGGGCCCCAAGGGCGCTGAACAGCACTACAAACCAGGCGAACCGGGGTATCCGCGTTCGCTCCAGCCACAAGCCGGCCAGAAAAGACGGGATCATGATGACGACGGCGTACCGCATCTTCTGGACGGAACTGGGCGTTTTTTCGGTCAGTGCGATCCAACTGATGACGAAATAGAGGCTCATCAGCACGAAAACGACGCCCGCCGGGCGCGTCATCCGCCGCCAGGCCCGCCGCGGGTTCCTCAGCAGCGTTCCCATCATCGCGCCCGATGTGAGGATGGCGTAAACGATGCCCGAGCTCAGTTGTGTGGGATGCAGCCCCGCGACCTCAAACAGGATGGGATACAACTGGAAGCCTGCCACCAGCGCGGCCAGCGCCAGTTCGGGCCAGGAAAACGCCAGGAGCCAGACCAGCGCACCGATGATCAGCGCCAGGCCCCATGCCGGACCCGCCAGCCATCCTGCGGCCAGCCCCATGAGCAAAAGAGTCAGCGCCGCCAGCCAACGGCTCGTCGCACTTGCATTCATCAGATGCATCAGGCCGATTCCATGAGGATGCGATCGTAAAGGGCCAGAAGTTTGTCGGATTCCTGCTCCCAGGAATACATGGTTTCCACCATGCGGCGGCCAGCTTGTCCCAACGCCCGCGCTTCTTCGGGATGCTCCAGAAGGCGGCGGATCGCCCCGGCGATGGCCTCCGGGCTTTGTGGGGCCACGAAGAGAGCAGCGCCCTCGAACACCTCCCGCCAGTAGGGGAAATCGGACATGACCACGGGCAGCGTGCACGCCATGTACTCAAACGCCTTGACCGGAAGGTTGGTAAGATAATTGTGTTGGGGATGCAGGGTCGCCAACCCGATATTGGCAAGCTTCAGATAACTGTAAACTTCTTTGGGGGTGACATAGCCCAAATAGCGGACATACTGCCAGCCTGGTTTGGCCATGCACTGAGATTGCAAGGTTTGCGACGCCCAGGGACCCAGCAGCCACAATTCAACCGCCCCATCCAGTATCTCCATGGCGTCGATCAGCTCACAAACGCCGCGAATGGCCGTCAGACCGCCCACATAAATCACCACGGGTTTGGCCGAAGGCTTTGCCTCTGCAGGTGACGCCTCATCAATCATGGTCAGCAAGGGGTAGTTGGCCAATGTAATTGTGTTGGGGCCTGAAAATCGCTCGGCCACACGCGGATTGGCAATCGCCAGGCCATCGAAAATGAAAGCGGCCAGCTTTTCACTGAAAGCGGCGGTGCGGGCGATGAAACGCCGCAATGCGGGCGGGCGCAGATACGTTTTCCCCAAAATTTGGGCGGGCAGATTTTCGTGGATGTCATACACCACCTTTTTGCCGCGTAGCTTCAGCAAGAGCCCGGCCAGGAAAAGTTCGGGATCGTGAAAATGATATAAATCCCCGTTCTCCTGAACCGCTGCATGATAGACCTGGCGGATCGTGCGTCTCACTCGTTCATGGCGGTTGGCGGGCCTGGGAACTGCATGAATTTGGACACCATCGACCCGCTTATCCTGTTCATGCGGCGCCACCAATGTCACCGCA
>JALSPL010000016.1 GCA_026985975.1 Anaerolineae bacterium
AAGGGTCACACATTCCTTATAGAAAATGCGGGCGTCAAAAGGTGGGTGAACCGACGTGAGATGAACGACTTTGTAACGGCTCATGATTCGTTGGCCCACAGATCGCTTGTGGCGACCAGCAACCCCAATGCCGTGAATACATGACGATTGCTGACGATGTCACCGCTGATCATGGCGTTCATTATGGTGAAAGTGAAAAATCCCAACGCAATGATGGAGAGGGATCGCCTGCAGACGCCTTTTTTGACAAATCCCCGGAATGCAATTACAAGCATAGCGAGCCATAGGACTATTCCCACCAGCCCCAACTCACTCAAAATCTCCAAAATTATATTATGAGGATACACGCGGAGTTGATCGGCGGGATAGTAATAGGCGAAGCTGCCCGCGCCCGCGCCAATCAGCGGCGCACTCAACCAAAGACGCCAGGCATTGGCAAACCTTTCCTGTCTCAATTCCACGCTTTTATTCGGGATATCCTTGGGGGACGGGATCCTCGGTCGGGGGGTCGGTTTCGGTTTGGCGGGTGAAGGGGTTGCCGGCCGAGTAGTGGCCGCTTTCGCTGTTTCACCTCCCGCCGTCGGAGAAGACTGCGCTGTCGGCGTCGATGGTTTCGGCGCGGGCGTAGGTTGTACTGTGGGAAGAGGCGTAGGCGAAGGTTGTGCGCCGGGCAATTCCCATCCGACCTCATGCGCCAGAATGACATTGAAGCGATACATGGTGCGAAGACTCGGGCCCATCCACAGCGACCCTGCCAGATAAAGAATCGCCAGGGCTGCTATGAAAAGAAACTTGAGCGGGAGTTGCCTTTGCACCAACACCAAAATCAACACCGTGGTCAGAGCCGCAGCGACAAATGGCCCGCGGGCGCCCACAATCAACAATACGAAAAAGAAGAGCAGGCTGAGGGCAAGCAACAGCCATGTCCGCCATCTCCGACTATTCTTACTGAAACTGGCGGCTAACGCCACTACAAAACCAAGGCCTACCAATCTGCCAACTGTCTGATATGAAGCTCCCAACACGATATAAGAACGCACGTCCCTGTGGGGGAGATAAACGCGCATCGCTTGCAGTGCAAAAAGGAAAGCCAGCGCCAGGAGGGCGCCATAAAAGCGTCTCAATCTTCTCCTGTCGCCATCCATGACCACAGCGGCTCCCGCAAGCGCCCATCCATTTAATACTGCAAACTGGATCGCTTTTTCCAGGCCATAGCGCGTTGGCGGGGCCCATAGCAAACTCAGCAACACCCATCCCGAAAACGCCGCCATGGCCGCGACCAGGATCAGCGCCCGGCGAGACAGGGAATATCCTCGCTTCCAGAACACCCATCCGCCAGCGGCCACGCTTACAATCAGAAAGAGCAGGGTCAGATCAACGGGAACCCGGCTCAGGAATTCACTTGACTTGTAGAATCCTGCAAACAGATACAGGACAAATGCCGTCTCGAAAGAGAAAACCGTCGACAGAGACCGGCGAAAAGGAGAGTTGGGATGCAATATAGACATGGTGTTATCGGACGATTGGTTTGACGGGAGGAGCGGTGGTCTTTCGCAACTGTCCCCACATCATCAGAAACAGAATGGCGTACATGACGAACATCGAGCCGCCATAAAGGGCCAGGGTGCTCAGGCTGGATAGTCCCAGCGCCTTATGACCGATCCAGATCACGGCAACAACGACCGTGACGCGGGAAATATCCCAGATCAACTGCAAGTCCTGCCGTTCCAGGATGTTCAAGGTCTGAGAAAGCGGCGTCACCACCATTTGTCCCAAAAACATGGGCAGGAGCGCCACGATATACCACCCCGATGTGCGCCATTGATCTCCGAAGATAAACCCAAAGACCCAGGGGGCGAGCAGGCCTCCTATCACCAGAGGGACGCCAACATACAAAAAAAGTTTCGTTGCTGTCCGTAGAAAGAGGCGTCGCATGGCGACGGGATTTTCGTTACGCAGACGGGACGCCTCGCCCAAATACACTTGCGAGACCGAGCGCCCGATCAAGGTCAGGGGGATGCCCGCCACCCGTTGCGCCAGCCCGAACCATCCAGCCACCCCGGCGCCGAAGAATGCGGCAAAGAGAAGTGGCGCCGCCTGCAAACCTCCCTGATTCAACAGCGCCGACCAGCTTGAGAGCAGAGGAAATCGACGATAGCGGGACGCGGCGAGCCTGATGTTGGCAAGGCTGATTGAATCCAAGAGATCACGGTGCGATCGCATCAGGGCGTAAAACAACATGACGCCGGCGATGACGCGTCCCAGCACATAGCCTCCAACCAACCCCACAGCGCCCCATTGCGTCCATCCCATCAGCAATTGTCCACTGGCCATGGAGGCGCTCTGGCCGATCTTGGCTTGGGTCAGACGCTTGAAGCGCCTCTCGCGAATATGCCAATAGCTCAGAATCTGAAAAGCGCCTCCGGAGAACATGCCCAGAGGGATCAGCCAGAGATAAGGCGTCAGTTGGGGCACAGACAGAAGTGTGGCCAGGTCGGCGCCGAAAACAGCGACGAACACGCTCAGAATCATGGTCATTCCCAGCAGAATCACGCCACTCAGCGCCGTGAGATTGATGGCGAATGAGGGAGAAGCTGGCAGTGGAATGGCTATTTCATACCGCAGCGCCGAAACGACAATCATTAATCCCAACACCGAGATGAAGACGGTCAGCACGCCGAAATCATCGGGGGTGTAGAGTCGGGTCAGGATGGGCGTGACCAGCACCACCAGCGCCTGAGCGACGCCCGTGCCCCCCGCCAAAATCAGTACATTGCCCAGAAAACTGCCGCTGCGCAGGCGTTGCTGGAGGGCATCGAATCTGGCCCGTAACATCGTCATTTCCCGGCGTTAGTTTTTACTGGGCAAAGGCTCATCTTCGGGCCAATCCAGGCAACGCAGCACGCCCGGCGTCACCTCGCCATAACGCCAGCCGCTTTGCGGACACACCCAATTGCCCGTCTCATCCTGCTCGGTGAGTCGATGCCCGTGGCGGCTGATCCAGCCCACGCGACGGGCGGGCACGCCTACCATCAGCGCATAATCGGGCGCATCGGTTGTCAGCACCGCGCCGGCGCCGATGAGGGCGTAGCGGCCAATGGTGACGCCGCAGACGATGGTGGCGTTGGCCCCGATGGTCGCGCCTCGCCGCACCAGCGTGGTCTTGAACTCGCTCTTGCGCTCGATCTCGCTGCGAGGATTGATGACGTTGGTGAAGACCATGGAAGGCCCACAGAAGACGTAGTCTTCCAGGATGACGCCGTTGTACACCGAGACGTTGTTCTGAATCTTGACGCCCTTGCCGATGACCGTGTTGTTATCCACGAACACATTTTGGCCCAGATTGCAGCCCTCGCCGATGCGGGCCGTGGGCATGATGTGGCTGAAATGCCAGATGCGCGTGCCCGCTCCGATGTGTGCGCCCTCATCCACCACCGCGGTGGGATGCACGAAATAGGCTCGTTCTACCATAATTCCACTCCTTCCATGGGTAGCCGCACCGGCTCGCCATTGGTGACCAGAGAGCGCTGGGCCGCTTGCAGCACCCGCACGACCCGCAATCCGCTTTCGCCGTGGGTGATGGGCGGTCGCCGGGTGACGATGGCGTCCAGAAATGCCTGGCACTCCAGCCGCAGCGGCTCATCATCAGGAAAATCAACCAGCTCGCCCTCTCGTTTGACGGGCACAGGCTGGCCCTGATCCCACGCCACGCGCTGGTCGTACAGCACCAGTTTTTTGGAAACATCATCGAAGCTGGCCATTTTCTCCGAGCCGATGACCACCAGCCGCTGCTCCTTGAAGGGATGCAGCCAGGAGACGAAGATGTGCGCCCGCACGCCGTTATCGAACAGCAGATTGGTCACGGTCACATCTGCGATATTGGGTTGCACATACGCCCCGCCCGTGGCCGAGACCTGAAAGGGCATGCCGCCGGTCAGACGCAGGATGACGGCGATGTCGTGGGGAGCAAAGCTCCACAGGATGTTCTCCTCCCGGCGGATTTTGCCCAGACTGAGACGGTTGGAGTAGATATAGCGCACCTTGCCCAGCTCTCCCTGTTCGACCATCTGCAATAGCGTGACGATGGCGGGGTGATATTCCATCACATGCCCCACCAGCAGGATGCGTTCCCGGGCCCGGGCCAGCAACACCAGCTCCCGGCCTTGCTCATACGTCAGGGCCATGGGTTTTTCCACGAAAACATCCTTGTCGGCCATCAGCGCCCGCTTCACCAGCGCATAATGGGTCTCCGCGGGCGTGGCGATGACCGCGCCCGCCACATCCGAGGCCAGAACCTCGTCGATGTCTTCCACGACGGCAATGTCGGGAGCCAACTCCCGGGCCTTGGCCCGGCCTGCTTCCGTGGCGTCCGCCGCCATGGCCAGCGCGCCCAGCGCGTGAAAATTCCGCACCAGGTTTTTGCCCCAATAGCCGCAGCCGATTACAGCCACGTTGGGATGAATATCTGTCATCATTGTTGCTCGCTCCATTGGTCAAACAGGTTTTGCCAGCTTTCAGGGGGATTTTTGTGTAATGCAATGGCTTTTTGCAAACTGGCCAGCGCCTCTTCATTGCGCCCCAGCGCCCGCAGCGTCAGCGCCCGGAAGTATTCTCCCCAGGCGTTTTCGGGGCGCATCGCAAGGGAACGATCCAGCGCCTTGAGCGCCTCATCATAGCGTTTTTGATTGTAGAGCACGATGCCAAGATGATAGGGCGGGCGGAAGCTGTCAGGGGAGGACTTCTCCGCTGTGCGATACCACTTTTCCGCCTCCTCATATTCCTGGCGGTAGCGATACGTCTCTCCCACGCCCAGCAGTGCATCCAGGCTGTCGGACTTTAGCGTCAGCGCCTGCCTGTAAGCCTGCTCCGCCTGCTCATACGCTCGATTCAGGATGAGCATGTAGCCCAATTTGAGAAGATAGGGATAGGCGTCTTCGCCCTGGGCCAAATCAACAGCCTTTTGGTACAGATCAGCCGCCTTTTGCCAATCCCGCTCCTTTTCCGCCTCGCGGGCCTGCGCCGCCCAATGAGCTGGGTCTGACTCCGGCGTGGGATAGCGTTGCCATCTTGCCAGCAGCTTCGACCACTCTGCGGGCGGATTCTCATAACCAGCCACAGCCTTTTCCATTGAAGCGATGGCCTCTTCCCGCCGGTCCAGCGCATCCAGGATGGTCGCCTGATAATATAATAATTCCGGCAATTGGGGTTTGATGGCCAGCGCCTGTCTGATAAAGGTCAGCGCCTGCTCATAATGCTGCTGACTGCGGGCGACGAGCGCCAGATACATCGGTGGCCGATAATTGTCAGGGGCCAGTTCGAGAGCTTGCTGGAATAACGCCGTCGCTTGATCGTAATCTTCCTGATTTCGGGCGATATCTCCCAATTCGATATAGGCGTCGGCTTTTTCCGGATATTTTTCGATGATCCGTTTCAACGCCGAAGACGCGTCAGCCAGCTCGCCGAGTCGTCGCAACACACGCGCCCGCTGCAAAAGCAAGCGATAGTCGTCAGGCGGAATAGCGATCTCAGCGCCCCGTTTGTACATCTCCGCGGCCTTCTCCCAATCCTTATTCTTTTCAGCCTCCTGGCCCAACCGCCACCACACTTCCGGGGTCGAGCTGGCGTCAGGATATTTCCGCCATTGCTCTAACTTGGATTGCCATCCCGCTGGCGGATTCACGCTGAGCGCTATCGCGGTTTCCAGCACATTGGCGGCTTTCTTACGATCCCCCAGCAAATCCAGCGTCAACGCCTTTTCATAAAGCACAGGCGCATAAGTTGGTTTTAGCGCCAGCGCTTTATTCAAATCATCCAATGCCTTCTGATAATCTCCCTCCGAGCGGGCGATTGTGCCCAGATAGTAATAGGGAGCGTACTGTTCGGGCTGAACTGCTGCGGCTTTGCGATACCATTCTCTGGCCTGATCATAACGTTGTTGATAGCGATAGATATGCCCCATGCCGAGATAACCATCGATCTTGTCGGGGAATGTCTCAATGGCTTTTTGATACGCTACTTCAGCTTTATCGAATTCTCGTGAGCGCAGGCCCATCACGCCGGCCCGGAGATAATCTCTCAGCGCATCCTTTTTCTCTTTTTCCAGCGTCCCCGCTTTTAGATAGGCGTCCAGCGCCCCATCCCAGTTTTCTCCCTGTTCCAGCGCCTGCCCCAGCGCCCACCAGTATTCGGGCGAATCGGCGGGATAAGCGGATTGCAATTGTCGCCACACTTGCAATGCTTCATCATCCCTCCCCAACTTTTTGTAGATCGAAGTCAATTTTCCGGCGATTTTGCCATCTGGCGCATAGGCAAAGGCTATCCGATACCATCCTGCCGCGGTGCGTAGTTTCTTCGCCTGCTCGCTGGCCGCCCCCTTTTTAGAAGCGTACCGGCTGATCTCCTCGGCAGAGTCCGTCTCCAGCATTTCACCCCGGGCGAATCGGGCGATGGCGGTGTTCAATAACAGCAGGGGGTCAGTCACATACGACGCATCCAGTCCAGCTTGCCAGCTATCGCCCGCGCGATCCTCCTCACCCGCCAGGCAAGCTAACTGCCCTTGATGCAGAGATGGGTGGGCGTCTGCATCACCGGCCCGCTTCAGCCGATTTCGCATTTCTTGCAGCATGACGGCGTCATCCGCAGGCGGACAAGCGGCATCGGTGGGGATCAGCGTGTCAGGCTTCCACACTCGCGCCAAATCAATGCTGAAAAGATTGACAGAGGCCCGGGCGAGCAAAGTCGGTCCCAGCAGAATGAGCGCCAGCAGCGCAGCGACTGCGATCAACGCAGCCAGCCGCCTGCCAATTGTCGCCTGCGCTTTGCTACCAGCCACCTACTTTCCTTCCGTTCGATTGCGATAGAGGTTGGGATCCACCACCTGAACCATAGCCCGCACATCCAGACTTCCCCCCAGAAAGACGTTCACCTTCGCGGCCCAGGGTTCAGGATCGACTAACATGGCGTTGTAGTCCAGATCCAGCATCTCGAAATTGGGCTGACGGGCCAGCCAAGTCTTCACCTGCTGCACATGCCTGGCCAGAAGCTCGGCCAGCTTCTCATCGCTGATCTCTGATTTCTCACCGCGGCGTTCCAGCATCTTGCGCTGCGAGGCCAGCACCTCGGGCATCTTGCGATTCATAAACAACACCTGGTACTCATACTCGGGCGGCAAGTGTTCCAGCAGGGCGGAGATGACCTTGACCGCCTTGCCGCGGGCCCCGGCCACCCAGGCGACGTCACCTTTGTCCAGTTGTTTCACCCGCTCGAACTCGTAATAGCCCTTGGGGTTATCCTCGTCCGCAGTGCGAATGCCATCGATGACCAGGGACGCGCCCCCGGCCTCCAGCATCTTCATCATCATGGACGTGCCCGAGCGCGGCAAACCCGAGACAATGACCACGGGCTTGCGTTCTTTGCCGCTATCGCCTGCATCTTTTTTGCCAAACAGCGATGAAAACAGTTTCATACATCAACCTCCTGCCTCGACAGGAAAAAAGGCATGGATCATGCTCCACACTCCGAGAGGCGAACGCCGATCCATGCCTTGTGACGCCGGCATTTATTGCAGTTTCAGGAATCCGCGTTCGGTCAGCAGATCGACGATCCTGTGAGCGTTTTCCTCGGCCGTGTAATGGACGGTGTCCAGGGAGATTTCGGGGTTGTTGGGGGGCTCGTAAGGATCATCGATGCCCGTGAAACCCTTGATCTCGCCGCGGCGGGCCTTGGCGTACAGACCTTTCACATCACGATCTTCGCAGACTTCCAGGGGCGTGTCCATGAACACCTCGATGAAATTATCGGCGCCAACCATGTTGCGCACATCATTTCGGGTCGCCCGATAGGGACTGACCGCCGCGCACACCGCCACGCCGCGATGTCGCACGATCTCAGCCGCCACAAAGCCGATGCGACGGATGTTGATGTCCCGATCTTCCTTGCTGAAGCCCAGGCCCTTGGAGAGATGGGTGCGCACCACATCGCCGTCGAGCTGGGTGACATTGCGGCCATGCTCCAGCAGCAGCGTCGTCAAAATCTCGGCCGTGGTGGATTTGCCCGAGCCGCTGAGGCCGGTAAACCACACGGTGAAGCCCTGCTTGTGCTTGGCCGGATAGCTGTCGGCCAGGATCTCGGCCACCTCGGGCCGGGTGAACCATTCGGGCAGGGCGTGGCCATTGTTCAGATATTCCTCCCGCACCTGGGTGCCCGAAATCGATGCGGTGCGGACGCTGTCGTCCACTTTATCGATTTCCTCATATCGGCCTTCATCAGGCAGATACACCAGCATTTTGAAGGGGATGACCTTGACGCCCAGTTCGTCGCTGAAGGCGTTGGCCATCTCCTGGGCGTCGTACGGGCCGTAGAAGGGATTGCCCTGGGAATCCTTGCCCGGGCCCGCGTGATCGCGGCCCACGATGAAATGGTTGGCCCCATAATTGCGACGGATGAGCATGTGCCACACCGCCTCGCGCGGGCCGGCCATGCGCATGGCCAGCGGCAGCAGGCTTAGCACCACGCTGCCCGGCTCATAATACTTCTCGGTCAGCACTTTGTAGGTGCGAACGCGGGTGTAATGGTCCACATCGCCGGGCCGGGTCATGCCCACCACCGGATGCAGCAACAGCGTGCCGTCAATAGAGGCCGCCGCCCGCTTGGTCAGCTCTTCGTGCACGCGATGCAGAGGATTGCGGGTCTGAAAGGCCACCACGTTGGCGTTGCCCGTCTCCGCCAGGAGCTTGCGGGTTTCAGCGGGCGTCCGCCGCAGCTCTTTGAAATCGTAGCGCAGGGGAAGCTGCAATACGCGCAGACGGCCGGAGATATTCAGCTTGCCCCAACGGTGCATCTCAGCCACCAGGGGATGCCGCAAATCGGTCGTGCCGAAGACTTTTTCCGCAGTCTCGTTGATGTCCCATTCGTAGATTTCCTCGATGGTCATGAGCGCCAGGATGTTGTTCTTTTGGTCCCGCAGTGCGATCTCCTGGCCCAACCGGATGTCTGGCCCTGGCTCCACCGGCAAGGTGATAGGGATGGGTGAAATGGCGCCATTGCTCAGACGCATCTCATCCAGCACGCTCTGATAGTCCTGCTCGCCCATAAAACGATCCAGCGGCGAAAAAGCCCCCGTCGCCAATAATTCCAGATCACAAATCGAACGTTCTGAAAGCTGGATGGAAGGCAGCTTCCCGGCATAACGCTTCAGATGATCTTGCTCCTCGGCTGGCGCCAGTAAATCCACCAGCTTGCCGCCATAAGGTTCGATAAGTGTTGTTTGTTCCATCGTCATAACTGCCGACATGTTTTGTGGTTACTCCTTATGAATATTGAAAAAAGGGTTTTCATTTTACTGGAGTCTGGCGAAAATTATTGGCCGCTTTTCAAGTCATTTTTTGACACAAATTAAGCGAATTTATCGAATTTTTCTCTTCTTTTTTCGTATAATTCGTGTCAATTCGCGTCAAAATCAAAAACGCCAGAGTCCAGTCATTTTAATCCAAACCATAATTCTACAGGACATGGCGCGTATCCACCAAAAGCGCCGTCCGTTTCGCCACTTCAGACCAGTCGTAATCGGAATGATCGGTTACGATGACAACGCAATCCGCTTCGGCCAGGGCCGCGTTCAAGTCGGGCTCGCTGGTCATCCTGAAACCGTCATAGGAATACTCGGGCACATAGGGGTCATGGTAGCGGATATCTGCGCCTTTTTCTTTGAGCAAGGCAATGATGTCCAGCGCCGGTGATTCCCGCACATCGTCGATGTCTTTTTTATACGCCACGCCCAGAACCAGCACCCGGCTGTTCTTTACCGGCTTTTCGGCCTCGTTGAGCGCGTCCTGCACTTTTTCCACCCAATAGCGGGGCATGTCGCTGTTGATCTCTCCGGCCAGTTGAATAAAGCGGGCGTTATAATTCAGCGTCTTCAGCTTCCACGAGAGATAATGAGGGTCCAGAGGAATGCAATGGCCGCCCACGCCCGGACCCGGCGTGAACTTCATAAACCCGTAGGGTTTGGTGGCCGCAGCGTCGATGATCTCCCACACATCCAATCCCAGCTTGTCGCACATCAGCGCCACCTCGTTCACCATGGCGATGTTTACGGCCCGAAAGGTGTTCTCCAACAGCTTGGTCATCTCCGCGGCGGCGGGCGAGGAGACCGGCTCAATGCGCTCGATGGCCTGGCTGTAAAGCGTCGATGCGATCTCCAGGCAATCGCGGGTGACGCCGCCCACGACCTTGGGCGTGTTCTCCACCGTCCAGTCGGTGCGGCCCGGATCGATGCGTTCGGGCGAGAATGCCAGGAAAAAATCTTCGCCCACCTTGTATGGCCGCTTTTCATCACCGCCTTTTTCCAGCATTGGCAGCAGCAATTCCTCGGTGGTGCCGGGATAAGTGGTGGATTCCAATACAACGAGCATGCCAGGGTGCAGATGCTTTGCCACCGACTCGCCCGCAGCGATGAGAAAACGCACATCGGGATCGCGGGTTTTGTTCAGGGGCGTGGGCACGCAAATGATAGCAGCGTCCGCCTGCGCCAGGGCGGCGAACTCAGGGGTCGCCTGGATGCGTCCGCCACCGCTTCCTGCGTTCAATGTCCAGCGCATCAATTCGGCAGTGGGAATATCATTGACATAAGAGTCGCCGCGGTTGATGGCGTCCACCTTGGCTGTATCCACATCGATGCCGGTGACGGAAAAACCATTTTTGGCGAAGGCTACAGCCAACGGTAGTCCCACATAGCCCAGGCCGATAATGGCGATTCGAGCCTCTCGGTTTTGAATTTTCTGTAATAGAACTTCTTTGAGATCAGACATGTCACTCCTCATAGTGAATCTTGCGGCCCCGACCACGGGTGCCGCGACGACGTTTCTGTGTCGTTTCAATCTCGGATAGATCGATTTCCACCTGATTTTCCCGTCCCAGGAAACGAAGCAGAACGATGGCCCGTTCCTCGGCGCCCAGGCGTTTGACGAAAACAGCTTCCATTCCCGCCAATGGGCCGGTGCGCAGGCGCACCAGATCCCCTTCGCTGAATTTCTGGGTGGGTAGCCCGCCTGCCGCATTCAGCCGCTCCACTTCCTCGCGAATGGCCGCCAGCACGCCGGGACGCAATGGCAGCGGCTTGCCTTCGAAAGAAACCAGCCTGATGGCGCCTGGCGTGTGATGAACCGCGGATGCAACCACCTGATCCAGATTTAATTGCACAAAGACGTAGCGGGGAAACAGTGGCCGCATTCGCACCTGACCTCGATACTGCTGAAGCACTTCGGGCAGATAGGCAGTTAATTTTTTGCGATCAGTCAATAAGCTGTAGACGAATAACTCTTTTTGCGGTTTGGTATAGAGCACGAACCAGGGACTATCAGAATCGCGTTCCGTTTTCATCATCTTTTTCATTGTTTCAGACCGCGCTCCGCCATCACCGTCATTTTGCGGCGGTAAAGTGCGCATGATGAACGGCAGCGGGAGCTCATGAGCTGCGACGCGCTGCCGGGATGTGAGGATATCTGACTTTCATGACAGATGCCTGAACTGTTACGTACTGGAGTCTGGCGAAAATGAAATTGCGCCTGGATTTGTACGTATTATCTCCAATTAGCTGACGAAAATAGACGAAAGGACGAAGATTGACGAGAAAAACGTCCATTTTCGTCTGTATTCGTCTCTATGAGAGAGATTATCAGCAACAATCCGGGTGAACCTGAGTTCAAAGCGAAAAACGCCAGCGCCCAGTAAGGAAGAATGAGGCTAAGCCTGACGCGCATAGACGAATTCAATCCTTCGTCCACCATCGCCCATGTTCGTCTACGTTCGTCGACGTAGCGAGATTTTCATTCCTTGTTGGCGTGCAGCACTCATGCGTCTGTTATGGTCGCAGCCATGCGATGACCCGCTGCAAGATGTCATCGAGGTTATTCCGGGGCTTCCAGCCTGTCATCGTGCGAATGCGGCTGGTGTCGGGCACGCGACGTTGCATGTCTTCGAATCCCGGGGCGTAGGCTTCATCGTAAGGGATGAAAGTGATGGGCGAGTCGCTGCCGGTGAGCTTTTTCACCCGTCGGGCCAGATCGAGGATGGTGATCTCTTCGGTGGAGCCGACGTTGAAAACTTTTCCCACCGCCTTCTCATTTTCCAGTAACATTTCCAGCGCCCGCACTGTATCGCTGACATCGCAAAAACAGCGACTTTGTGAGCCATCGCCATACACAGTAATGGGGTTGCCTGAGAGAGCCTGCCCCACGAAGCGGGGAATGACCATGCCATAGCGCCCGACTTGCCGCGGGCCCACCGTGTTGAACAGGCGGGCGATGACCACCGGCAGGCTGTATTTCTGATAATAAGCCAGGCCCAAAAATTCATCCACCATCTTCGAGGCGGCATAGGCCCAGCGGTTGCGGCTGGTGGGGCCCAATACCACGTCATCATCCTCCCGAAAAGGGACGCGTACCCCCTTGCCATAGACCTCGGAGGTGGAGGCGATGAGGACTTTGGCGCGATAGCGGGCTGCGGCTTTCAGCACCGCTTCTGCGCCCATGATGTTGGTTTCGATGGTCTGCACCGGCTGTTCCACCACCAGCTTCACCCCCACCGCCGCGGCCAGATGCACAATCAACTGGCTTTCACTGGCAAGCCGATCCAGCACCGTGGCATTGGTGATGCTGTCGATGGCGAAGGAGAATCCTGGACGTCCTGCGAGATGCTGGATGTTTTCGAATTTGCCGGTGGAGAGATCATCCAATATGGCGACCTGGCTGCCTGCGTCCAGCAACTTTTCGGCCAGGTGGCTGCCGATAAAGCCGGCCCCGCCAGTGATGAGAATGCGTTCGACCATGAATGATTCGATGAGGAAGCTAGTGGCTTAATCGTGAGAATTGACGGCTGAGCCAATTCTTTTGGCTGGATTTACGGCGCGGTTTGGATTGCCGCCGTGGATGGTCACCCTTATCATCGTGCGATGTTTCGTTGTCATCAGTCTCATAGTAGCGGCTGTAATAGTAGTAGTAATATCCGGAATCGCCGCGGCGTTGGAATCGGTTGATCACGATGCCCAGCACATGGGCCTGAACCCGCTCCATCTCCGAAAGCACGTGGATAATGGCGGGTTCGCGTGTGGCGCCGGAATCCACCACCACGATGACGCCATCCATTTCCCGGCCCAGGATCACCGGATCTGTTACGGCCAGGGCCGGCGGCGAATCGAAGATCAGGATGTCGTAATCTTTCAGGAGCTGTTTGGTCAGTTGTTTCAGTTTGTGTGAGCCCAGCAGCTCGGATGGGTTGTGGGGCAACTGACCGCTGGTGAGCAGCCAGAGATTTTCGGTTTGAGTGGGGGTGAGCAAATAGTCCAGGTTATCAGATAGTTCATCCATCAGCAGCGCCCCGGTCAGACCAACGGTGTTGGGCAGTTTCCAGCGTTTGTGCTGGGTGGGTTTGCGCAAATCGGCGTCGATGAGCACGACCTTGCTGCCGGTTTGCGCCATCACTACAGCGAGGTTGGCAGCGGTCGTGCTTTTACCCTCTCCTGGCCCGGCGCTGGTGATGACGATGGTGCGCATGGGATTGTCCACGCCCGCGAACTGAATGCTGGTGCGGATGGTGCGATAAGCCTCGGCGACCGGCGATCTGGGCTCATCCAGGGCAATGATGGCGTCAGGGCTATCGCCCTTGCCCCGGGCGATGATGCCCAACGTGCTCGCGGATGTGATGCGGGCGATATCGTCGGGCGTCTTGATGGTGTCATCCAGGTATTCGATGAGGAATGCAGCTCCCAGCCCGATCATGCCGCCAACGATGGCCGCCAGCAAGGTGTTCATCATCACCCGCGGCCGCACTGGCCACTGCGGAACCTCTGCTTGCTCCACCACGGTGATTGTATCCTGGGCGTTGGCTTCCGCCAGGCGGATATTTTCCAATTGCGCCAGCACATTGCCAAAGGTGCTGCGATACTGGGCCAGGCGATCTTCCAGCACCGCCTCTCGGGCCTTGCTCTCGGCGTCGGTGGCGTTGGCAAGCGCTTGCAGCTTGGCGTCCGTGTCCTGAATCTCCTGGCTGAGCTCCTGCAATTGTTGCTGCAAGGATATCTTTAATTCCTGGTAGCGCGCTGTTTGTTGTTGGCTGTTGAATTCAACAAAGACTTCGGGCAAGGCGTTGGCGAGTTTGGTGGCGATGATCGGGTCTGGATATTCGACATGCAGATCGATGAGCTGGGTGTCTCGCACCGGCTGCACCGACACCAATTTGGCCAGTTTTTCGAGGTCGACCACGCCCGTCAGACCGGCTTTGTCGATGGCCGCTCTCAAAATCGGTCGGGCGGTGATCATCTGGGCGTAGGTGCTGGAAAGCCGTTCCGCCGCCAGGATGTCTGCATATTGAAGCGACGCACTGTTGGTGACGCTCTGGCTAACCAGTAATCGCGTTGAAGCGCGATAGATGGGGGTCTGGCGGGAGCTGAAAAAATAGGCTGCTAGAGCAGCGATAACGGTGGTAAGCAGAATGAGCCACAACCATTTTTTCAATAATTCCCAATATTGACGTAATTCCATTATTGCATGTCCTCGAATGAATCATTGATTCCCATATCCATGATACAGGGCCAATAAAGTTGCTATTGCCGTTCGGTGTGGAATGCCGGGGTCTTTTGGGGGGTTTCTGCAGGCCCGTGGACGAGCCCCCATGCGAACCCCAGGCCCGAAGCGTATGCTCGCACAAACAACATGGGAAGCGCCACCAGCAATACGGGGCGATCCCGCTGATAAATGAGTTTCAGCAGCGGCGTGGCGCTCAGCAGGAAGGCGACTATCAACGCCAGCGTCAGCCAGCCAGCCACTGACCAAATGGGCCACAGGATAAGCATGAACGGCAGCAATGCCGCCAGCAAAATCTGCACTTTCAGGCTTTGCGTGGTGTGCGAATCATTGATGGCGTAATTGGGATATTGCTTGGTCAGAAACGCCTTCCAGTAGCCGATGCGGAATTTGCGACGGGCGTATTTGCCAATGCTGTCCACATGCCAGTGATACACCGCGGCAGCAGGGGCGAATCGGAAGATGTGCCCTTCGTGGGCCAGGCGGTAGGAGAGCTCATGATCTTCCACTGCCGCTTGAAGAAATCGGGCGTCGAAACCGCCGGCATCGAGAAAAACGTCGCGCCGATAGGCGGCATAGGATGTATCCAGGGCGTCGACCACGCCCCGTTCAGCCGCTATGCGGGCAATACGCTGATAACGCTCCTCGTATTCCAGTTGGATGAAGCGGGCCACCAACGATTTTTGCTGGGTGCGATAAACGCCGCGGGCGCCGCTGACCACCGGTGCATCGAAGGGCTCCAGAATGCGCTCCATGAAATCGGGCGTAGGCTCGCAATCGGCGTCGGTGAAGACGATGATGTCCGCCCGGGCCAGCTCGGCGCCCACGTTACGCGCCGCGGCCGGCCCCACATGCTTCACCGTTAACACCCGGGCGCCTCCGGCCCGGGCCTGCTTCGCAGTATCGTCGGTGCTGCCATCGTCGATGACAATGACTTCGTATTGATCCTGAGGGATTGTTTGGTGTTCCAGCGCCCGCAAGCATCGCGGCAAGACATCGCTGGCATTATAGGCCGGGATGATCACCGATGCGCGCAGATTCAGGGGCAGAGGATTGGGTTTGATCATGACGTTGCGTGAGGAAGTTTGGAGGACGCGTACAAACAATAATTTTACATCACAATTGGGCGAAGACGCTAACCCAGGTTCGTGGGTTCACGCCCTCCCGGAATCACCCATCTCATGATGCGCCGGTAGAGCAGACATCTATTTCGCCAACGGGCGTTTGCCAGACTGCCGGTGCAAAAGATAGCAGCCTTTATCAAACTGAGCAGTCCCATCAGAGACCGATGACGCCAGGCTGCAAAGCCGCCATGCCATCGATGAAAATACCGGTTCATCGCCATGATTGCCAGCAGCGCAGTTGCAGCGGGCAATTGACTGCTGCTGGCCCCGCCCACATGCGTCATGCGGGCGTCGGCGACCAGAACTTTTTGAAGCCCGGCGCGATCCATCCTGCGGCAAAGATCGATATCTTCGCCATACATGAGAAAAGCGGGATCAAGCCGCCGCAAGGATGCGGGTAACTGGGGAGGGAAAAGGAGACACGCCCCGGAAAGCAGAGGCACAGCCGACGTCTGAGCTCTATCATAAGCCAGGCGTCGGTTTTTTAACAAAAATGGCATAAAAGAAAACCATCCTCCCAGGCCCGACCAATCCACAAACTCCGACCAGGGCGTGGGATAATCCCGGCCCGTGCGCCAGTCATCCCGGCCCGAGATATCGAGGATGCGCGGGCCCAGCAGCCCGGCTTTCGGGTGCGCTTCAGCGTACCTCACCAGCCGGGCGATGCTGTGTGGGTGCGGAATCACGTCCGGGTTTAGCAGCAGCGCGTGGCGCCCGCGGGCCAGCGTCAGCCCCTGATTCGCCGCCGCGGTGTAAAGCCGATTGCGCTCATTGACCACCAGCCGCACCGCCGGAAACGCCGCCCGCACCGCCGCGACCGTGCCATCCTCCGACGCATTATCCACTACAATCACCTCATGCGAGAGACCATCCAGCGCCCGCGGCAGCGCTCGCAGGCAGCGCAACAAATGCTCCCGCACTTGCCAGCTAACGATGACAACGCTGATTTCCGGATGCCTCACACTACACACTGCTTCGTAAATAAAGTTATGTTCACG
>JALSPL010000017.1 GCA_026985975.1 Anaerolineae bacterium
TAGACGAAAATAGACGATTTCTTCGTCAATCTTCGTCCTTTGGTCTATTTTCGTCAGATCATTGGATATGATCGTACGAATCCAGGCGCAATTTCATTTTCGCCAGACTCCAATAAAATACACCCATGAAACAGGTAACGATTTATCAGGCAAAGACACACCTTTCGCGATTGATCAAAGAAGCCCTGGAGGGCGAAGAAGTCATCATCGCCAAAGGCAATCAGCCCATGGTTAAATTGGTGGTGGTGCCCGAAATGCGAAAACAGCGGAAACTGGGCACAGCTCCCGATTTCATTCAATATATGGCTGATGATTTCGACGCCCCCCTGGAAGAGTTCGCCGACTATATGTCATGAACATTTTGCTGGACACCCACGCTTTGCTGTGGGCCATTTCGGGGCAGGGGTTAAGTGAGACGGCGCGGGCAGCATTTTTCGATGTCGAAAACAATCTGTATTTCAGCGCCGCCAGTTATTGGGAAATCTGCATCAAAATCAGCATCGGCAAACTGAAATTGCCGCTCGGCTGGGAAAGCGTCATTGACGAGTTCTTTTTGATCAACGATATTCACTGGCTGGCCATTGCCAAAGAACACAGCCGGGCCATCATCGATCTTCCCATGCTTCACCGGGATCCTTTTGACCGGTTACTCATTGCTCAGGCAAAATGCGAAAACATGGCATTATGACAAAAGACGCCAACATCGCCCGTTATAATGCGCAGATCATCTGGTAATCATGAATGCCTCCCTCAAGATATGGGCCGGATGGCTGGCTGCCGGTCTCATGATCCTCATCACCAGCCTGTGGGCGTATTGGGGGGCGGCGGAGTTGTATTACGAGGGCTGGGGGCTGCCGTTCCCCGAACCCCTCTACTACTTTATCCCCTGCGCCATCACCCTGGCCCTGACATTGCTGGCGCTGAAATGGCCGCGGCTGGGCGGCTGGCTGATTATTCTGCTGGGGGCGGCTTTCACCTGGTTCGTGCTGCGCCGTCGTCTCGGGCAGATGGGCCTGACGGACTTTTTGAGCTGGTTTCCACTCACGCTCCTCACCCTGGCGGTGGGGATTTTATTTGTGTGGGCCGGACGCGAAGCGTTTCACGCCCGGCCATCACCCGACGCCCGGCCCTGGCGGCGTCATCTGCCCTATCTGCTGGCTGCGGGCGTTCCCGCTCTCATCATCCTGGGCGTCAGCGCCTGGATGCTGCCCCGCAACCTGATGCGGGTGGATGACGGCGACCGCAGCGCCCGGCTCATCCGCGGCAATGGCGTGACCCTGGTGTGGGCGCCCGCAGGCCCGGGCTGGAACTGGAAGCAGCCCTGGGGCGGCTATCCCAGTTGGGACATGCTGGCCTGGTATGGCAGGCCGCCGGTGGGGATGAAAACCGGCGACGCCCTGCCGCCGGGTCACGCCACCCAAGCCGAGATGGCCGAGACGGGCCTGTGCCGCTATCTGAATGAATCGGGCGGGCGGCTGATGACTGAGCCGCAAAACATCTGGCGCATGCCCACGACCGACGAGCTGGTGCGTTCGCTGGCGTTTCGGGGCGAGAACGCGGGATGCGAATGGGATGGCCGGGCGGGACGGGCGCAATGCCGCAAAACGCCCGACAAGGAGACGCCGTTATGGGCGCCCGATCAGCCGCCCATCTATCTGTGGTCGGGCGAGGAAGCAGACGACGAGGAGGCCTGGTTTGTCAGTTACAACGGTTGGGTGAAGAAACAACCCAAGAGCTGGGGCAACCCTCGCCACGGCTATCGCTGCGTGCGAGAACCCTGAGGATTTAGGCGCGGCGCACTGCCAGACCTACTAAAAAGCCCCCGCCAGATGGCAGGGGCTTGGGTGCGTCTCAATGTCGCCAGCATTACAGATGCTTGACCAGATATTCTACCAGATCGCGGGAGGAGATGACGCCCACCGGGCGCATGGTGTCATCCACCACGGGCAGATGGCGGAAGCGCTTGGAGGTCATGAAATGCACCGCCTCCAGCACCGAAGCGTCCAGCGGCAGCGCCACCGGTCTGGGTGTCATGAAGTCCTGCACCGTCACATCATGCAGTTTCATGTCCGTGCCCGCCAAACGATCCAGAATGTCCGCCTCGGTGATGATGCCCACCAGATGACGATCGGGAGCCACCACCAGCAGGGCGCCAATGCGGTGCTCGCGCATCAGATACAAAGCATGATCCATGCGGGCAGTGGGCTCGATGGTAATGGGAGCGCTGGGCTCCAATTCATACAACGTCAGGCCCGCTAGCTGTTCAGCCAGGTCAGCCTTGAGAGGTTCGCGACCCAGCACCTCGTCTACATAAGCCTCATCCAGCGAAGCCTCCACCTTTCCTTTGACTTCCGCCTTGATCTCAGGCTCGCCCTCAGCCACAACCGTCCAGGTGTCGGCGCTGGTGTAAAGGCTCTTGAGATCGCCTACGCCCTTCTGGGCCTTGACCTGCTCGATCTGCCCCCACATGCCTTCGCAATAAGTGGGTTTGGTCACCTGATAAACGATGCCCAGCGGCAGGGGATAGGTGAGCTGACTCAGCAGGAAGGCGTTGTCCAGGGAGGTGGGATCATGCACGGCGATGTCTTCCAGGCTGTACTCGTCGCCGATCTCGACAACCTTGAACCCGTGGGCGGAATGCACCAGCCCCTTGTCCTTGTTTTTGCCAAAGATCATGGGTTTGCCTGCTTCCAGAAACAGGTCGTTATCGGCCCGTTTGCTGCGATCGGAATAATCGAACCAGGCGCCATTGTTGAAAATGACGCAGTTCTGCATGATCTCGGTGAAAGCCAACCCTTTGTGCAGCGCCCCCTGATACATGATCTCGCCCATCTCCTTTTGCAACACGTCGATGGTGCGGGCCACAAAGGTCGCGCCCGAAGCCAGGGCCACTTCCATGGGATTCAGCGGGCGTTCGATGGAGCCATAGGGTGAGGATTTTGTCTTGGTGCCCACCGGCGAGGTGGGAGAAAGCTGCCCTTTGGTCAGGCCGTAGATGCGGTTGTTGAATAAGAGGATGTTCAAATCCACGTTGCGGCGCCCGGCGTGCAGGATGTGATTGCCACCGATGGAGAGGGCGTCGCCATCGCCCGTAATCACCCACACGCTGAGCTCGGGATTGCTAAGCTTGATGCCCGTGGCCAACGTGGGTGCGCGGCCATGAATGCTGTGGATGCCGTAAGTATCCATGTAGTAGGGAAAACGACTGGAGCAGCCAATGCCGGAGACGACGACGAACTTCTCTTTGGGGATGCCCAGACGCGGGAAAGTCTTCTGCACGGTGGCGAGAATGGCGTAATCGCCACAGCCGGGACACCAGCGAACAGTTTGGTCGGACGCAAAGTCCTTGCGGGTAAGTTTGATTTCTGTAGCCATGACTTATTCTCCAGCCAGTAATTCGTCGATTTTGGCGCTGACTTCGCTGATCTTGAAGGGGCGTCCCTGGACTTTGTTCAGGGTCAGCACATCAACCAGATAACGGTCTCGCAGCAGGGTTGCCAGTTGGCCCATGTTCAATTCGGCCACCAGAATCTTGTCGTAGTTTTGCAAAATATAACCCAGGTTGCGAGGGAAGGGATTGAGATAGCGAATGTGGGCGTGAGCCACGGAGAGCCCCTTGGCCTGCGCCTGAGACACCGCAGCGTGGATAGCGCCGTAAGTGCCGCCCCAGCCAACGATGAGCAACTCGCCCTCTTTGGGCCCGAACACTTCCTGCTCGGGGATAACATCGGCCAGCCGCGCGATCTTCGCGGCCCGCTCGTTCACCATCTGCTGATGATGTTCGGGCACATAGGAGACGTTGCCGGTCTCGGGAGCCTTGTCCAGACCGCCCACGCGATGCTCCAGGCCCGGCGTGCCAGGAATGGCCCAGGGCCGGCCCATGGTGACAGGATCGCGCTTGTAGGGCAGGAATCTGCCGTCGGGGCCGTTGGGCTCGGTGGCGTGTTCGATGACGATGGGCTCGATACTGTCCGGATCCGGAATGTTCCAGGGTTCGGAACTATTGGCCAGATAGCCGTCCATGAGCATGGCCACAGGCGCCATGGCCCGCACCGCCAGCCGATAGGCCTCGATAGCCGTATCGAAGCAGTCGGAGGGAGAAGCAGCCGCCACCACGGGCATGGGCGCTTCGCCGTTGCGTCCGAACATGATCTGATACAGGTCCGATTGCTCCACCTTGGTGGGCAGACCGGTGCTGGGACCGCCGCGCTGCACATTGATGATGACCAGAGGCACTTCCAGCATCACGCCCAGGCCCAACGCCTCGGTTTTGAGGGCCACGCCCGGGCCGCTGGTGCCGGTGACGGCCATGGCTCCGGCAAAAGCTGCGCCCACGGTCGCGCCCATGGCCGCAATTTCATCCTCGGCCTGGAAGGTAATGACGTCGAAGTTGCGCAGAGGAGCCAGATTATGCAGAATATCGCTGGCCGGGGTGATGGGATAAGCGCCGTAGAACAGCAGCTTGCCCGCCTTCTTGGCCGCGGTCACCAGGCCCATGGCGGCAGCTTCGCTGCCCGAAACCTTGCGATAGGCGCCCGGAGGCAGCGATGCAGGCTTGATGCGGAACCGGGTCTGGAAGATGCCAGCGGTCTCGCCATAGAAATAACCGGCCTGCAACGCTTTGATGTTGGCTTCCACCGCAGTGGGATTGCGTTTTCCGAACTTCTTCTTCACCCACTCGATGGAGGGCTCCAGAGGACGATCGAACATCCAGTAAACCAATCCCAGTGCAAAGAAGTTTTTGCTGCGATCCGTATCCTTTTTATTCAATCCCTCGACATCCTGCACCGCATTGCGATTCAGCAGGGTAATGGGAACCTTGATCACCTGAAAGCTATTGAGCGACTCATCTTCCAGGGGATTGCTTTCGTAGCCCGCTTTTTTGAGATTGCCGCGAGTGAAGGCGTCGGTGTTGACGATGATGATGGCGCCCGGTTCGAGATCCGGCACACTCACCTTCAGCGCCGCCGGGTTCATAGCCACAAGCACATCGGGACTATCGCCCGGCGTCCAGATATCATGTTGGGCCAGATGCACCTGGAAACCACTGACGCCGCCCAGGGTGCCGGCAGGAGCCCGGATTTCGGCAGGATAATCGGGAAAGGTGCTGATGTCATTGCCGACAATAGCAGCCGTGTTGGTAAACTGGCTGCCCGTGAGCTGCATGCCATCGCCTGAGTCTCCTGCGAACCGGATGACGACATCTTCGAGCTCCTTGACGGGCGCACTTTTTTGCTCTGTCATTGCATAATGTCTCCTTTTTGCGTCTCAGATATCTGAGAATCATTTGAATTTTATGAACAGTCTGATAATTTTGAACTCATCCACCATGGCGTCTTCGCGAAAAACGACGCGAGTAATTGGGGAAATGCGTCAACGGCACATCAGGAAACTCCTCGGCCAGGAAATCCAACACCGAAAAGTGAGTGAAATTCCCCACCACGCTGCCGTCATCTTCCACAACCGGAACATTGCGGATGTGCTTGAGAGACATGATCGCCAGGGCGTCCGCGGCCGCAGCAGCCTTGGAGATGGTCGCCACCTCTGTTGTCATGAAATCGCTGACAGGCTTGTCCAGCGTTTCGGGATTATCTGCTATTTTCACCAGCACATCTCGATCGGTGAAGATACCCGCCAGTTTCCCCCCACGCAAGATGAGCACATT